>NZ_JBGLYZ010000034.1:0-56520 GCF_047304345.1 Ralstonia sp. Ralssp135 | reverse complement strand
TCGGGCGCGCCTTTCTTTTGCCTACTTTTCTTTGGCAAGACAAAGAAAAGTAGGTCGGTCCCGGCAGGGAACGAAAGGGGGATGGACCACCAAGACAAAAACAAAACAACAATCACCCACCCAACAATTCCCCCACAGCACACCCCACCACCACAGTCGCGCCCCGCAGATCATTCAACCGCAGGTTTTCATCCGTGTTGTGCCCACGCGCTTCCATCAACGTACGCGGTCCTGCGCCATACAGAACCGTCGGCACGCCATGCGCCGTGTAATGCCGCGCGTCGGTATACAACGGCACGCCATGCACCGGCACATCCCCGCCAAACACGGCCAAGGCATTCCGCCGCAGCGCGCCAATCAGCGCTTCCACACCTGGCAGTTCAGCAAGCGGCTCCGCCAGCAGAATGCGTTCGACTGAAACCTCGATCCCCGGCCGTTCTGCCGCCGCGCGCTCGATCACCGCGCGCAGTTCGCCTTCTGCATCGCGGCCGGCTTCTTCGGGAATCATCCGGCGGTCAACGCGGAACGTCACCAGATCGGGCACCACGTTGGTGTTGATGCCACCCTGGATTAACCCGACGTTGAGCGTTGCGTGGTCAATGCCCGGCACGGCGGATTTACGCGTTGCGAGTTCTGCGCGATATGCATACACGGCCTGCAGGATATGCGTGGCCGCCTCGATGGCGTCGATGCCCGTGTGCGGCATGGCGGCGTGCGCCTGCTTGCCGCGCACCGTCACCTGCACGTGCAGGCAGCCGTTGTGCGCCGAGGTGATGCCATAAGCAAAACCCGCCGAGATCGCGTAATCGGGCTTGCTCAGGCCTTGATCCAGCAGCCACTTCGGGCCGATGTCGCCGCCGGTCTCTTCGTCGTATGTGAAGTGCAGTTCGACCGTGCCGTTGAGCTTCGCGCCACGCTTTTCCGCCTCGATCAGCGCGAGGAGCGCCCACGTGTAGGTGGCAAAGTCTGACTTGGACACCGCCACGCCGCGGCCGAACATGGTCGGGCCGTGTTCGGTCTCAACGATCTCGCCCCGGTACGGGTCGTGCGTCCAGCCCAGGCCCGGCGGGACGACATCGCCGTGTGCGTTCATGGCGACCGTGGGGCCGCCGCTGCCGAACGTGTGACGCACGATCAGGTTGGTGGCGCTTACCATGCCGGCGGCACGTACCTGCGCCTGCGGCACGGCATGTGCCTCGACCGTGAGGCCCAGCGCCTCCAGCAGCGCCTTGGCGCGCGCGGCATGCGGCGCGCAATCGCCGGACGGGTTGTCCGACGGCACCTTCACCAGCTCGCGCAGGAAATCAATCTGCTGCGCGTGCGCTGCCGCGACAAACGCGCGGATGTCCGCATCGATGCCGGGGGTGGCGAGTTGAGCCTGGGTCATGTCGATGTCTCCCTGCTTGTAGTGGGACGGAGATTGAAAGTGACTGAGCCCCCGTTGTGCGGGGGCTCAGGATTGACGCGGATGACGCGATGCTTACTGCGCGGCCTGCATGGCCTCGGCGGTCAACCACACCGATTCGGCCAGGTCTTGCTCGTCGCAGTTGTGGCCTTCGCCACCACGGTCGACGACGAGGAAATCGCTCACCTCGCCCAGGGCCAGCAGCGGGTGATGCCACACGCCGCGCGCGTAGTTCACGCCTTGCCAGCCGCGCGAGACGAACGCGCGCAACTTGGACGGGTCCAGCTCGCCGGCCGGTGCCACGACAATCAGATACGGCTTGTCGTTCTGCGGGATGAACGCCTGGCTGCCACGCGGATGGCGCTCCAGCATCTTGACCTCGAACGGCAGCGTGCGCGGCTGACCACGGAACAGGCTGATCAGCGCGCGGCCGCCCTCGCCCACATCCACGTTGGCGAGGTCATGAAAGCGGATGGTCGTGCCTTGGTTGATGGGGAATTGCTTGGCCCCTTCCAGTTCGATCACGTCGCCGAACGGCGCAAAGGCTTCGCGCGTAAGTGGCTCGATGGTCAGCGCAACGCGTGCGACGGTCTCTTGGCTCATTCGAGCACCCCCCACAGGCGCAGACGCGAGACACCGCCATCGGGGAACATGTTGAAGCGCACGTGCGTCACGATGCCGAGGTCGGCGATTTCCGCTTCGTAGTAGTGCTGAAGATCCATCTGCAGCTTCTGCTCAGGCAGCAGCATTTGCCAGAACATCGCTTGCGTCTTCAGCGAGCTGTCAGTGCCGCCCACCACGCGAGCGGCCTGGATGGAAACGCGGTCAGCGAAGTTGCCCTTGAAGTGCGCGGTGTCGACTTCGATCTTGCGGATGCGGCCCGGGTTGGCCAGGGCGATCACGCACCAGTCGTTGCCCGGTTCGCGGCGGCGGCGCGTTTCCCAGCCGTCGCCCATGTTCACGCCACGGCCCGGCATCAACATGCGCGAGGCCGGCCCGAAGTGTTCGTTGTTGGCTTCGACCACGTAGGCGCCGTTTTCCATGGCGGCCAGGTCGAACAGCTTGGTACGGTCTGCGCCCTTCCAGTCGACTTGCGGCTGGCCGTACACGCGCAGCCGCGCGATACCGCCGTCCGGGAAGATGTTCACGCGCAGGTGCGTGAAGGCTTGCGTGCTCGTCACGGCCACGTAGGCGTGGCTGTTGCCTTGCAGCGTGGTCGACGGAACGATTTCAGTCCACTGCGTGGCTTCGGTCGGCTCGCCATCCGGCAGATAAGCGGCTTCAATGGAAGCGGCCGGCGGGAAGTTGCCGGTGAAGTGGCTGGTGTCGATATCCACACCTTTCACGACGCCCGGGCGGGCCAGGCGGACGATGCAATGGTCATAGCCACCGTTGCGGCGACGGCGCGTTTCCCAACCATCCATCCACTTGCCGTGGTCGTCGTACTTGCCCGGAATGAAGACCGCCGGCTCGGGGTTGAGCATGCGGTCTTTCGGCGCGAAGAATTCGTCGGTCGCGAACGTGGCCTCGGCGCCAAGGCGGGGGTCCGCCAGGTTCGGATATCGGCGCGTGAAATCCGGCGCGTTCGGATCGAGCGTGGGCATCGCCATGTGGAACTCCTTGGTATTTGTCTCTGGATGTTATACGGCCGCCCCATCGAACAAAAACGGCGAGTAAGAACACTCGAAACTGTAGCGATGGGAACGCCGGAAGTGCAGCTTAGATGGCGGAAACACAAGGCTTCGCGGGACTGCATGAGTCGATCCTAGCATGTGAATTCAAAAATTGCATACAAAAATTGGATGGCCTATGATGCCGTCAACGCTCAACAATTCATCGCGACAATTTGTTGCGACGCAGCGAGCGAAACAAGGCCGTGACGACAATCGCAACCAACTGAATTAGACGATTGGGCAAGGCTTGAGACACCAGTAATCCAAAGGAGGATTCACCATGCAACGCTTTACGCGCCCGTTGTTCGGGCAGGTTTTGATTGCTCTTGCGCTGGGCATCGCGCTGGGCGTCTGGGCACCGGACTTCGCGCAGCACCTCAAGCCGCTAGGCGACGGCTTTCTGAAACTGATCCAGATGCTGATTACGCCGATCGTCTTCTCGGTGGTGGTCGTTGGCATTTGCGGCGCCGGTGAGTTGAAGAAGGTCGGGCGCGTGGGCGGCAAGGCCGTCCTCTACTTCGAGGTGGTTACCACCATTGCGCTGGCGCTGGGTATTGCGCTGGCCTATCTGTTCGGACCGGGCCACGGCATGAATGTGGACCCGAAGACGCTGGACCCGGCAGCGCTGTCCACCTACATGGCCAACGCCGAGAAGATGCATTCAGGCGGGTTCGCGACCTTCTTTCTGGGCTTGATTCCGGACACCTTCGTGAGTGCCTTTGCCAAGGGCGACGTGTTGCAGGTATTGGTGCTGTCGATCTTGTTTGGTTGCGCGCTGTCGATGCTGGGTGAGCGCACCAAGCCTGTCGTGGCGTTCATCGATCAGTTCTCGCAAGTGCTGTTCCGCATGATGGCGGTGATCATCCGCTTGGCGCCGCTGGGCGTGTTGGGCGCGGTGGCCTTTACCGTGGGCAAGTACGGTGCGGGCTCGCTCAAGCAACTGGGCTTCCTGGTGCTGCTGTTCTATGCGGCGGTGACAATCTTCGTGGTGGTGGTGTTGGGCACCATCCTGCGCCTGGCCGGCTTCAACATCTTCAAGCTGATCCGTTTCCTGCGCGCCGAACTGGTGGTGGTGGCGGGCACGGCATCGTCCGATGCGGTGCTGCCGTCGATCATGAACAAGCTGGAGAAGATGGGCATCAAGCGCTCGGTGGTGGGTCTGGTCATCCCGACCGGCTACTCGTTCAACCTCGATGCGTTCTCGATCTACCTGACGCTGGCGGCGGTGTTCATCGCGCAGGCGACTAACACGTCGCTGTCGCTGCATGATCTGCTGCTGATCCTGGCTGTGGCACTCATCACCTCCAAGGGCGCGCATGGTATTCCGGGCTCGGCCATCGTGATTCTGGCGGCCACGCTGTCGGTCATTCCGGCCATTCCGGCGATCGGCCTGGTGCTGGTGCTCTCCGTCGACTGGTTCATCGGCATTGCCCGTGCGCTGGGCAACCTGATCGGCAACTGCGTCGCCACGGTCGTCATCGCGGCGTGGGAAAAGGACATCGACCGGGTGCGCGCCAATGCGGTGCTCGACGGCAAGATCGACATCACCGAAGAAGGCGAAGCGATTGCGCACAGCCACGGTGTGGCCGCACAGGCCGCCCACACGCTGCCGCATGCCTGAAGCGGCGCTACTGTCGGACGGCGGTAAAATCGGCGCCATGACCGAAACCACCGCCGCCGACATCTCCTCCGAAGGCATTGCCGATGACATCGCCCAGGCGATCGTCGCGCATCGGCTGCCGCCGGGCACCAAGCTGCGCGAAGAGGCGCTGGCGCGGGTCTACCACGTCAGCCGCACGAAGATTCGCGCGGCGCTCCTGATGCTGGCCAAGGACAAGCTGATCCGCATGGAGCCGGATCGCGGTGCGTTCGTGGCCAAGCCGGATGAGACCGAAGCGCGCGAAGTGTTTGCCGTGCGCCGCGTGCTGGAAGTGGCGCTGGTACGCGAGTTCATCGCCAAAGCGACGCCCGCCGATTACAAGCGGCTGGAGAAGCACCTAGCCGAAGAACACAAGGTGGCGGCAAGCGGCGACTTGTCTGACGTCCCGCGCCGCAACCGCCTGATGGCCGACTTTCACCTTCTGATGGCCGACGTGGTCGGGAACAGCGTGCTCAAGGAAATGCTCTACGAGCTTTCCGCGCGCAGCTCGGTGATTACGATGATGTACCAGTCGACGTACGACGCCGTGCGTTCGTCCGACGAACACACTGCTTTCCTGGACGCCGCCAAGCGCGGTGACGTGGAAGGCGCCATCGCGCTGATGGAAGAGCACATGGCACACACCGAGGCGTCGCTCAAGTTCGAATCGCCGGGCGGCCGGGCGACGGATCTCGTAGCCGCCCTCCTCGCCTGACCGCGCGTGCCGACGTACACGCTGCGCGCGCCGGTTTCTGCCGAGCTGGAAATCAAGAAGAGCCGCTTTATCGGATTGGCAATGCCGGTTGAAGACCGGGCCGCCGCCATGGACGTCATTGCACGCCTGCGCGCCGAACACCCCTCTGCCACACACGTCTGCTGGGCGCTCCTGGCGGGCGGCCAGTCCGGCATGTCCGATGACGGCGAGCCCTCCGGCACGGCAGGCCGCCCCATCCTGGAAGTGCTGCGCCATCATGATCTGGACGGCACGCTGGGCGCCGTGGTGCGTTACTTTGGCGGCGTCAAGCTCGGCGCAGGCGGTCTTGTACGCGCGTACACAGATGCCATCGCTACCGCGCTCATGCAGGCTGAACGCGTGGAGCGCATCGCCAGCACGACGCTCACCCTCGCTACCGATTACGCCGATGAAGCGCGCATCCGCCGCTGGATCGATGATGGCGGGTATGCGCTGCTGGATGCCGCCTACGATGCGGGCGTCACACTCACTGTGCGATTGCCGGTGACGGACGAGGCGGCCGCGCGGGTCACGTTGCGGGATTTGACGCAGGGGCGTGTGGCGATTACCTAGCGCTTATCGCTCGGGAGCGAGCGGAGCGGCGGGCGCGGAGCCCGCGCAACAGGGGTTCTGACAGTCCGGTTGGAAAACTACGTAGGCGGCTGTCGGCATTTTTGGGGCGACACCCTCGCGTTCCACGGCACGTAGATGCGTATCGGCTTCAGACGACTCGACTTTGTCGCCTTCGATTCCGACAGCGTCCAGCACGGCCTGAATGCTTCTGAGGCGCAGCACCGCCAGCTCTGGGTCGGAAGCAGGCTCGGACGCCTCCCGCAAGCGCACCCGGTACTTGCCGCCGCTGTGAAAATCTTCTTTGAGCTGCGAATCCCATTCCGCCAGTTTCAGGATTTCGGTGGTCGGCAGCGCAGACTCGCCGGGCGAGAACACCAGCGGGTGCTCAAGCCCGGTCAGATCGCACGCCAGGGCGGAGGTGCTGAGCATGAGAGCGCCGACAACTGCGGTTCTGTGTAGCATCTTCAGTCTCCGGCATTGAGCGCGCCACCCGCGGCGCATCTGATGACAAGTTTAGGAACCGTCATCCATTTCCGCACGCTCAACTCGTTCGCGACCAATACCCCGCCTGCCCATACACCGTCTTCAGGTGTTCGATAAAGAAGCGGATCTTCGCCGGCACCGGCCGCTGCTGCGGGTACACGGCGAGGATGTCGTAGTCGGGCAGCGCGTAGTCGTCCAGCACGGTCATCAGCGCGCCGGATTCCAGTTCGGGCTGGATCTCCCACGTTGAGCGCCACCCCAGGCCGAGGCCTTCGCCCATCCAGCGGTGCAGCAGTTCACCATCGTTGCAATCGAGGTTGCCGTTCACCTTCACGGTGACGGCCTTGCCGTTCTGCTGGAAATACCAGCCGCGTTGTTGGCCGCCCTGCAGGTTGAAGGCGAGGCAGTTGTGGCGTTCGAGATCATCCAGCGTGCGGGGCACGCCGTGCTTGGCGAAGTACGCGGGCGTGCCGCACACCACGCGCTTGTTCGACGCCAGGCGGATCGCCACGAAGTTCGGATCGATCGCACCGCCAATGCGGATGCCCACGTCGTAGCCTTCACGCACGAGGTCGACCACGCGGTCAGTCAGGTTGAAGGAGATGCGTACGTCGGGGTTGGCGCGCAGGAAGTCCGGCGCATGCGGCGCGACGTGCTTGCGGCCGAAGGCAGCCGGCGCCGAAACGATCAGGTGCCCGGTCGCCTTGTGGCGGCCTTCGGCAACCAGCAGTTCTGCGCGGTCCAGCTCGCCCAGCGCCTTTTTGCACTGTTCCATGAACACCGCGCCCTGCTCCGTCACCGCAATGCGGCGAGTTGACCGGTGCAGCAGCTTCACGCCCAGGCGGGCTTCCAGCGCGTTGATGCGGCGTCCGATCATGACGGGCGTCACGTCTTGCGTGAGCGCGGCGGCGGCCATGCTGCCGTGTTCCACCACGGCGATGAACGCTTCGATCTGCTTGAGCTTGTCCATTCCATCATTCCAGTTCGCAATGTCTGACCATTTTAGTGAGCATTCCGTACCTGGATTGCGACTTTCTGGCGCATATCACTTATGACGAATGGCAAAAATGGTGGACGACGATGTGATCGATGCGAGCGTGTCGCGTCGAATTATTGCGTCGCACAAACGTGCCTAAAAATGGCTTGAATACAAGGCTTTCCGGCATGTTGATTGCCTTGGTATTGGTGCGGCACGCAAATCTATTCGGTATTCTGAGTTAGCAATCAACTGACGAAATCTGCGTTTATCCATATCGGCATGCGGGAATAGGATCAGCTCCAACTGATTCCCACCTTCCCCTTCCTGGAGACACCCCATGCCGAAGATGAGAGCGATTGATGCCGCAGTTGCGGTGATGGAAAAAGAAGGCATCACCACCGCCTTCGGCGTGCCTGGTGCCGCCATCAACCCGTTGTACTCGGCGCTGCGCCGCGCCGGCAACATTGACCACGTGCTGGCCCGCCACGTTGAAGGCGCCTCGCACATGGCCGAGGGCTACACCCGTGCCGAACCCGGCAACATCGGCGTGTGCATCGGCACGTCGGGCCCGGCAGGCACCGACATGATTACCGGCCTGTACTCGGCCTGGGCAGACTCGATTCCCATCCTGTGCATCACCGGCCAGGCGCCCCGCGCCCGTCTGTACAAGGAAGATTTCCAGGCCGTCGACATCGAGTCGATCGCCAAGCCGGTCACGAAGTGGGCCGTCACCGTGCGCGAGCCGGCGCTGGTGCCGCGCGTGTTCCAGCAAGCCTTCCACCTGATGCGCTCGGGCCGCCCCGGTCCGGTGCTGATCGACCTGCCGTTCGACGTGCAAGTCGCCGAGATTGAATTCGACCCCGACACCTACAGCCCGCTGCCGGTCTACAAGCCCGCCGCCACGCGTGCCCAAGCCGAGCGCGCCATCGAGATGCTGTGCCAGGCCGAGCGCCCGCTGCTGGTGTGCGGCGGCGGCGTGATCAACGCCGATGCGGCCAAGCTGATGGTCGAGTTTGCGGAGCTGGTGAACGTGCCTGTGGTGCCCACGCTGATGGGCTGGGGTGTGCTGGCTGACGACCACCCGCTCAACGCCGGCATGGTCGGCCTGCAAACGTCGCACCGCTACGGCAACGCCACGCTGCTGGCTTCGGACTTCGTGTTCGGCATCGGCAACCGCTGGGCCAACCGCCACACGGGCAGCGTCGACGTCTACACCAAGGGCCGCAAGTTCATTCACGTCGATATCGAACCGACCCAGATCGGCCGCGTGTTCGGCCCGGACCTTGGCATCGTGTCGGACGCCAAGGCTGCACTGGAGAAGTTCATTGAAGTGGCCCGCGAGCTGAAGGCCGCCGGCAAGCTGCCGTGCCGCAAGAGCTGGAACGCCGACGTGCAGAAGCGCAAGCGCACGATGCTGCGTCGCTCGGACTTCGACAACGTGCCCATCAAGCCGCAGCGCGTGTACCGCGAGATGAACCAGTACTTCCCGCGCGACGTGCGTTACGTGAGCACGATCGGCCTGTCGCAGATCGCTGCTGCGCAGTTCCTGTCGGTCAACCAGCCGCGCCACTGGATCAACTGCGGCCAGGCAGGCCCGCTGGGCTGGACGATTCCCGCCGCCATCGGCGTGAAGGTGGCCTCGCCCAACAGCGACGTGGTGGCTATCTCTGGTGACTACGACTTCCAGTTCATGATCGAAGAGATGGCGGTGGCCGCGCAGTTCAAGGTGCCGTACATCCACGTGGTGGTGAACAACTCGTACCTGGGCCTGATCCGCCAGGCGCAGCGCAACTTCGACATGGACTACTGCGTCCAGCTCGCTTTCGACAACGTCAACGCCCCTGAGCTGAACGGCTACGGCGTCGACCACGTGAAGGTGGTGGAAGGCCTGGGTTGCAAGGCGATCCGCGTGTTCAACCCGGAAGACATCGAACCCGCCTTCGCGCAGGCTCGCCTGCTGATGGCCGAGTTCTCGGTGCCGGTGATGGTGGAAGTGATTCTCGAGCGCGTGACGAACATCGCCATGGGCACGGAGATCGACAACGTGGTCGAGTTTGAAGACGTGCTCGACCTGGAAGACACCCTCACGGAAGCCGAAGGCGTCACCGCATAAAGACGGCGCGCTGTTCCCTCACCGTCCGATAAAAGGAGAAACCATGACAAAGCTGGCAGCCAACCTGACCATGCTCTTCAACGAGCAAGCCTTCCTTGACCGCTTCGAGGCCGCCGCACGTGCGGGCTTCCGCGGCGTGGAATTCTTGTTCCCCTACGCGTTTCACGCTGACCAGATTGCCGATCGCCTGAACCGCTTCCAGCTCGACCTCGTCCTGCACAACCTGCCGGCCGGCAACTGGGACGGCGGCGAGCGCGGTATCGCCATCCTCCCGGACCGCGTGAGCGAGTTTCAGGACGGCGTGGGCGAAGCCATCAAGTACGCCAAGGTGCTCGGCGTGAAACAGCTCAACTGCCTGGTGGGCATTCGCCCCGAAGGCGTGAGCGAAGACGCCGCACGCAAGACGCTGGTCGAGAACCTGAAGTTTGCGGCGAAGGCACTGAAGGCCGAGAAGATCGATCTGCTCATCGAGCCGATCAACACGTTTGATATTCCCGGCTTCTACCTGAACCGCACGCAGCAGGCGTTGGATCTGATCAACGACGTGGACGCGTCCAACCTGTACGTGCAGTACGACATCTATCACATGCAACGGATGGAGGGCGAAGTGGCAAGCACGCTGAAGCGCCATCTGGACAAGATCAAGCATGTGCAGTTGGCGGACAACCCTGGTCGTAACGAACCTGGTACGGGTGAAATCAACTACCAGTTCTTGTTCAACTGGCTGGATGAGATTGGTTACACCGGGTGGGTTGGGTGTGAGTACAAGCCGAAGGCTGGGACTGTGGAAGGCTTGGGCTGGCGAGCTGCGCACAACGTTGCTTGAGATTTTTCGGTTTGGTTTTGCTCCGGTGGTGCATCCCTTGTTTCATCCCCTGCCGGGGCTGACTCACTTTTCTTTGTCTTGCCAAAGAAAAGTAAGCAAAAGAAAGGCGCGCCCGAGATGGCGAAAGATTCCTTGAATTTATGTCGCAGAGAGGGGAAGGGAAAAACTCGCTTCGCTCAGACAGTTTCCCTTCCTCTTTCCTCTCTGCAACAGAAATTCAAGGCGCCATCTAGGGCTCCAACGGCCAAACCATCGACCACAAGTGCTGTAGGCACCAGCAGCACTACGCGAAGCAAAGCGAGCAACACAGCAACAAACAAGAGCCAGCTGGGACAGCACACAGATTGTGTGGCCGTACCCCTGCCCTAGATGGCGCCTTGAATTTGTGTAAGCGGGCGGAACAAAGACGGGGAACTGTCTGAGCGCAGCGAGTTTTCCCCGTCTCCGCCCGGTTACACAAATTCAAGGAAGGGGTCGCCATCTTGGGCGCGCCTTTCTTTGCTTACTTTCTTTGGCAAGACAAAGAAAGTGAGTCGCCCCCGGCAGGGGGTGAAAGGGAGTGGACCGTCAAGGTCCAAACCACAAACCATCAACACATTCAAACCAAGGAGATCCCTCACCATGGCAACCAACCTCAACCTCGGTTTCATCGGTCTCGGCATCATGGGCGCCCCCATGGCGGGCCACCTGCGCGCCGCCGGCCACACGCTGTTCGTGCACGACGTCAACCCGGCACCGGCCGCGCTGGTGGAAGCCGGCGTGACGGTCTGCACGAGCGCCGAGGAAGTCGCCAAGCGCGCCGACATCATCTTCATCATGGTGCCGGACACCCCGCACGTTGAAGCCGTGCTGTTCAGCGAGAAGGGCGTGGCCAAGGCGCTGAAGGACGCAGGCAAGGACGCTGCTGCCGGCAAGATCGTGGTCGACATGAGCTCGATCTCGCCGATCGCGACGAAGGACTTTGCATCGCGCATCAACAAGACCGGCGCGCAATACCTGGACGCTCCGGTGTCGGGTGGCGAAGTGGGCGCGAAGGCTGCATCGCTGACGATCATGGTGGGCGGTGAGCAGGCTGCGTTCGACCGCGTTGCTCCGCTGTTCAACCTGATGGGCAAGAACATCACGCTGGTCGGCGGCAACGGTGACGGCCAGACCACCAAGGTGGCCAATCAGATCATCGTGGCGCTGAACATCCAGGCGGTGTCGGAAGCGCTGCTGTTCGCATCGAAGGCGGGGGCGGACCCGGCGAAGGTGCGCCAGGCACTGATGGGCGGTTTCGCAGCGTCGCGCATTCTCGAAGTGCACGGTGAGCGCATGGTCAAGCGTACGTTCGACCCGGGCTTCCGCATCGAGCTGCACCAGAAGGACTTGAACCTGGCCCTGCAGGGCGCCAAGACGCTGGGCGTGGCCCTGCCGAACACGGCCACCGCGCAAGAGCTGTTCAACACCTGCGCTGCCAACGGCATGGGCAAGCAAGACCACTCGGCACTGTGCCGTGCGATCGAGATTATGTCGAACCACGATATTGCGTAAGTTGTGTGCACTGTCGCAGCCTTCGGGCGGCGGCAGTTTTTTTTGCTGTCTTCCCGCTTTCTGCCATGCACCACGACCAGTCTGCCCAAGCCGCCCTGCGCGCTGCCTTGCCCAATCCGTCGCCGCGCGCGTTGCTGCACGGCCTGTTTGACACCGCGGTGGCTGCGGTCAGCGCTGCGCAATGTTTGCCGGCATTCCTGCCCGAACCGCCGCGTGGCCGCACCATCGTCATCGGTGCTGGCAAGGGCGCTGCCGCGATGGCCGAGGCGGTGGAGCAGCACTGGAAGGGCGAACTGTCCGGCCTGGTCGTCACGCGTTACGAGCACGGCCGCGCGCCCGGCACGCAAGGGCGCATTGAAGTGGTTGAAGCCTCGCACCCCGTGCCCGATGCGGCTGGCCAACGCGCCGCGCAACGCATGGTCGGCCTGCTCGAAGGTTTGACGAAAGACGATCTCGTCCTGTGCCTGATCTCGGGCGGTGGCTCGGCCCTGCTGGCCGCACCGGCCGAAGGCCTGACGCTGGCCGACAAGCAGTCCGTCAACCGCGCGCTGCTCAAAAGCGGCGCCAGCATCGGCGAGATGAACTGCGTGCGCAAGCACCTCTCGTCGATCAAGGGCGGGCGCCTGGCGCTGGCATGCGCACCGGCACGCGTGGAGACGCTGCTGATCTCCGATATTCCCGGCGACGACCCGACGCTCATCGCCAGCGGCCCGACGCTGCCCGACGCCACCACCTGCGCGGATGCCCTGGCCGTGATCGACAAATACGGCATCGACGTGCCGGAAGCGGTGCGCCGTCATCTGGAAACCGGCGCAGGCGAGACGCCCAAGCCCGGCGATGCACGTTTCGAAGGCCATCGCAGCCACGTCATCGCGACGGCCCAGCACGCGCTGGAAGCGGCTGCCGCGCAGGCGCGCGCGCTCGGTTACGAGGCGCACATCCTGTCGGACAGCATTGAAGGCGAGGCGCGCGATGTGGCCGAAGTGCATGCCGGCATCGTGCGGCAGATCGTGGCGCGCAATCAGCCGTTCACCAAGCCGTGCGTGATTCTGTCGGGTGGTGAAACCACGGTGACCGTGCGCGGTAATGGGCGCGGTGGGCGCAATGCCGAGTTCCTGCTGGCGCTGGGCGTGGCGTTGGATGGCCTGCCGGGTGTGCATGCGATTGCTTGCGATACCGATGGCATTGATGGGTCTGAAGACAACGCTGGTGCGATCTTGACGCCGGATAGTCTGGCGCGTGCTGAAGCGCTTGGGTTGCGGGCTAAGCAACTGCTCGATAACAACGATGGGTATGGTTTTTTTGATGCGCTTGGCGATTTGATCGTGACTGGGCCTACGCGGACTAATGTGAATGATTTTCGGGCGATTTTGATTACTGGCTGACGTTGGATGCTGGATGGATTGATGTTTGTGGTTCATCCCTTGTTTCATCCCCTGCCGGGGCTGACTCACTTTTCTTTGTCTTGCCAAAGAAAAGTAAGCAAAAGAAAGGCGCGCCCGAGATGGCGACTCCCCCTTGAATTTCTGTCGCAGAGAGGGGAAGGGAAAAACTCGCTTCGCTCAGACAGTTTCCCTTCCTTTTTCCTCTCTGCAACAGAAATTCAAGGCGCCATCTAGGGCTCCAACGGCCAAACCATCGACCACAAGTGCATTAAGAATCAGCGGCACAACGCGAAGCAAAGCGAGCAACAGCAGCAACAAACAAGAGCCACTCGGGCACGCAGACCAACGGTTCGGTCGTTGACGTTCCTGCCCTAGATGGCGCCTTGAATTTGTGTAAGCGGGCGGAACAAAGACGGGGAACTGTCTGAGCGAAGCGAGTTTTCCCCGTCTCCGCCCGGTTACACAAATTCAAGGAAGGGGTCGCCATCTTGGGCGCGCCTTTCTTTGCTTACTTTTCTTTGGCAAGACAAAGAAAGTGAGTCGCCCCCGGCAGGGGGTGAAAGGGAGTGGACCGCCAAGGTCCAAACAAACAACCCCACCGGAAACACCAACATGCGCCGCTTCCGCAACACCAAAATCCTAGCCACCCTCGGCCCCGCCAGCAGCGACAAAGACACCATCCGCGCCCTCTTCGACGCCGGCGCGGACGTCTTCCGCTTGAACTTCAGCCACGGCTCGCACGAAGACCACCGCAAGCGCTACGACACCGTGCGCGCGGTGGAGGCCGAGACCGGCCGCCCGATCGGCATCCTCGCTGACATGCAAGGCCCGAAGCTGCGCATTGGCACATTTGCCGACGGCCGCGTCGTGCTCAAGAACGGCGATCGCTTTGTGCTCGACCGCGACCCGACGCCGGGTGATGTCACCCGCGTGCACCTGCCGCACCCCGAGCTGTACGCGGCTGCCGCGCCGGGGCAATCGCTGTTGCTCGATGACGGCAAGATCCGCCTGGCGGTGGAAGCCGCCGATCCGACGGCGATCGTCACGCGCGTAGTCGATGGCGGCCCGCTGTCTGACCGCAAGGGCGTGAACGTGCCGGATGCGGTGATCCCCATTCCGGCGCTCACCGAGAAAGATCTGCGCGATCTGGACTTCGCGCTGTCGCTGGGCGTCGATTGGATCGCCCTGTCATTCGTGCAGCGCGCCGAAGACGTGATCGCCGCGCGCGAGATCATTGGCGACCGCGCCGGCCTGCTCTCCAAGATCGAGAAGCCCGCAGCGCTACTGCATCTGGAAGACATCGTGCAGGCGTCCGATGCGCTGATGGTGGCGCGCGGCGACTTGGGCGTGGAGCTGCCGCCCGAGCGCGTGCCTGGCGTGCAGAAGCGCATCCTGCGCATGGCGCGCCACCACGGCAAGCCGGTGGTCGTGGCCACGCAGATGCTGGAATCGATGATCGAGGCGCCGGTGCCAACACGTGCCGAAGCCTCCGATGTGGCCAGCGCCGTGTATGACGGCACCGATGCCGTGATGCTGTCGGCCGAGTCGGCCAGCGGCAAACATCCGGTGGCCGCAGTCAGCATCATGAACCGCATCATTGCTGAGACCGAGCGCGACCCGCTGTACCGCAACCTGATCGACGCGCAGCATCAACCGCCGCTGCCCACGCGCCAGGACGCCATCTGCGCGGCCCTGCGCGACGTGACGCACATCCTGGGCGCGGTGGCCACCGTCACTTACACGTCCAGCGGCAAGACCAGCCTGCGCGCCGCGCGCGAGCGGCCGCTGGCGCCCATCGTGAGCATCACGCCGCGCCTGGATACGGCGCGCCGTCTGGCGATCACGTGGGGCGTGCACAGCACGGTCAGCCCCGATGTGAGCAACGTCGACGAGATGGTGGATGCGGCGTGCCGTGCCGCTGCGCGTGAAGGCTTTGCCGTGTCGGGCGATCAGATTGCCATCACGGCGGGCATGCCGTTCGGCCAGGCCGGTTCGACCAACCTGCTGCGCCTGGCGGAAATCTGGCCGCAGACGCTGGTCAGTGCGCAGACGCAAACCACTGCACTGCAGCCCGAACCGGCAACGGTCTGACGTGACCTCGGGTCAGTAGGCGGATCAGACCACTTTGGAGTAGCGCGGGACGAAGGTGACGGGCTTGCCCTCGGCTTCCACCGCGCGCTCCGTGCCTGCCTCACGCAGGTGCGAATCGAACACCATGGCGATGCGGCGCACGAGCAGCCGCCCTTGCGGCGTGATGACAATACGCTCGTCCCCTACCTTCACCAGCCCGGCTTCCTCCAGGGGTGCCAGCGCCTGCAGCTCGTCCGCAAAGCTGCGTTTGAAATCCAACCCGTGGCGCGCGCCGAATGCGCGCATGTTCAATTCGAACCCGCACATCAACTCGCCAATCAGCGCGCGGCGCACGTGGTCATCGGGCGTGAGTGACATGCCGCGCAGCACGGCAAGTTCGCCGGCGTCGATACGTGCGTAATAGGCGTCGAGATCCTTCTCGTTCTGCGCATACACATCACCCACGCGGCTGATGGCGGACACGCCAAAGGCCAGCATGTCGCAATCGGCGTGCGTCGAATAGCCCTGGAAATTGCGCTGCAGCCGCCCTTCGCGCTGCGCGATGGCGAGTGCATCGTCAGGCCGCGCGAAGTGGTCCATGCCAATGTAGACATAGCCTTCGGCAACGAGGCGCTCCACCGTCATGGCGAGCAAATCGAGTTTTTGATCGGCGGTCGGCAGGGTCAGCATGTCGATGCGGCGCTGCGCCTTGAACAGATGCGGCAGGTGCGCATAGCTGTAGACGGACAGCCGATCAGGCGCCATCTCCAGCACGCGATCCAGCGTAGCGTTGAACGTTTCCGTACGCTGATACGGCAAGCCGTAGATCAGGTCGAAGCTGATCGACTCGAAGCCCAGCCGGCGCGCCGTGTCGACCACGCGGCGTGTCTCTTCCACGCTCTGGATGCGGTGGACCGCGCGCTGGACGTCGGGGTCAAAGTCTTGAATGCCGAGGCTTGCGCGGTTGAAGCCGATTTCGGCCAGTACCTCAAGCGTGGCGTCGTCGGCGTGGCGTGGGTCAAGTTCGACGGAGATCTCGCCATCGTTGGCCAGATCGAAATGCTCACGCGTGGCGGCCATCACGGCGCGCATTTCGTCGTGCGCGAGGAAAGTCGGCGTGCCGCCACCCCAATGCAACTGCGTCACGCGGCGCAGCGGGCCAATCTGGTTGGCCACCATCGCCATCTCGCGGGCGAGGGTTTCAACGTAGCGTGCGCTGCGCGAGTGATCCTTTGTGATGACCTTGTTGCAGCCGCAGTAGTAGCAAAGGTTCGCGCAGAACGGCAGGTGCATGTACAGCGACAGCGGCGCATGCAGCGCGGGTGCAATCGTAGCGCGGCGGTGTAAGGCGTCGAGGTAATCGGCGTTACTGAATTTGTTGTGAAAGCGGTCTGCCGTCGGGTACGAGGTGTAGCGCGGGCCGTGCGTGTCAAAACGCTGCGCGAGCTCGCGCACCTGCGGCGCCGACCAGCGGAAGGCGGTGTCATTTGCGGCGGACGGATCGTCGGCCGGCTTGGCGAACGGAAACATGGGGCGGTTCTAGTGGGGGCGATGGCTCATCCTAAAACCGGGATGTGGGCGCCGCGTTGATGTGTGTCAACGTCGGTCAACGCCTGTTCCAAAGCGTTGCGAGCTGCACGCGGGCCGTCACAACGGCACAACAGCGCAGTTCGGCGACGGGTCTTTTCGGGGTTTTGTGTTTTTGGTCCATCCCTTGTTTCATCCCCTGCCGGGGCTGAAACAAAGAATGCAAAAAAACCAATCAAGAAGCCACAGGCTTCTTCGCCGCCAACAACCCCTTCAACGCCCCCAACCGATCCTTCGGCGACATCGCCGGCATGGTGTCCTCGGGCGTCGGCCCCGCATCTTCGCCAAGCTTCATCTCGGCGATATAGCGCGACGGCTCACACACCACCGTCTCCCGCGCACGCTTGCGCTTCTTGCACCAGCTGATATGCAGGCTACGCTGCGCCCGCGTGATACCCACATACATCAACCGCCGCTCTTCTTCGATCTTCTCGTCGGTCAGATCATCGTCTTCGCGGCAGTGCGGCAGGATGCCCTCTTCCACGCCCACCAAAAACACGTGCGGATACTCCAGCCCCTTGCTCGCATGCAACGTTGAAAGACGCACCGCATCCGGGTCTTCTTCCTTGCCTTCGAGCATGCTGATCAGCGCGATGGTCTGCGTGAGCTCCAGCAGGTTTTTGCCGGCGTCCATCAGGCCATCGGCATTGTCGAAACCGGTGGCCTCTTCGTCGTCTTCTTTCTCGGGCTTGGTGCCCTTGCGCTTGAGCCAGTCGAGAAACTCCAGCACGTTGGTCCACTTGTTCTGGGCCTGGCGCTCGTCGTAGGTGTCATACAGGTAGGCCTCGTAGTGGATGCCTTCCATCATCTCGTCGAGCAGCGTGGCGGCGGGTTCCTTGGCGGCCCGGTCCGACAGCCGCACGATGAACTCGCAAAACACCCGCAGCGGTTCGAGCTGGCGCGGCGCCAGTTGGGCCTCGATGCCGCCCATCATTGCCGCCTCAAACAACGACACCTTGGCTTGCCCCGCGAACGAGCCCAGCACTTCGAGCGTCGCATTGCCAACGCCGCGCTTGGGCGTAGTGATGGCGCGGATGAACGCAGGATCGTCATCCGCGTTGGCAATCAGCCGCAGGTAGGCGCATAGGTCCTTGATCTCGGCCTTGTCGAAAAAGCTCTGGCCGCCCGAGAGCACATACGGAATGCGCTCGCGGCGCAGGATCTGCTCGAACAGGCGCGCCTGGAAGTTGCCGCGATACAGGATCGCGTAATCCCGAAACTGCGCGCGACGCTCGAACTTGTGGGCAGAGAGCTTGAAGACGACGCTCTCGGCTTCGTGCTCTTCGTCATTGGCGCTTGTCACGTTGATCGCGTCGCCCATGCCATGCTCGCTCCACAACGTCTTCTCGAACAGCTTCGGGTTCTGCGCAATCACGGCGTTGGCCGCGTTCAGGATGCGCACCGTGGAGCGGTAGTTCTGCTCCAGCTTGATGACCTTGAGGTTCGGGAAATCCGTCTGCAGCAGCTTGAGGTTGTCGAGCGTGGCGCCGCGCCAGCCGTAGATGGCCTGATCGTCGTCGCCCACCGCCGTGAAGGCCGGCGCACGCAAGTGCGAGCCGCCCGCCAGCAGCTTCAGCAGCTGATACTGGCAGGCGTTGGTGTCCTGGTATTCGTCGACGAGGAAGTAGCGCAGGCGGTTCTGCCACTTCAGGCGCACCTCTTCATTGCGGGCGAACAGCTCGGCAGGAATACGGATCAGATCGTCAAAATCCACCGCCTGATACGCGTGCAGCGTCGCAACGTAATTGCGGTAGACGAGCGCCGCCTGGTGGTCATCGACGTTGTTGTTGGCGAGCGCTTCGGCAATCGCGGTGTCCGGGTCGACGAGACCGTTCTTCCACAGCGAGATCGTGCTCTGCACGCGGCGGATCAGTTGCTTGTCGGTGGTGGCCAGCTGCTCCTGGATCATCCCGAAGCAATCGTCCGAATCCATGATCGAGAAGCGCGGCTTCAGGCCCACATGCTCGGCCTCGGCGCGCAGAATCTGCACACCGAGCGAGTGGAAGGTACACACCGTCAACTGCTTGATGGGAATGCGCTTGCCGTCTTCGCGTGTCTTGCCGTCCATCAGCTTGGCCACGCGCTCCTGCATTTCCTTGGCGGCCTTGTTGGTGAACGTAACGGCAGCGATGTGACGCGGCTCAAACCCCTTGTTCAGGATCAGGTGCGCGATCTTCTGCGTGATCACGCGCGTCTTGCCTGAGCCCGCCCCGGCCAGCACCAGGCACGGGCCATCGAGGTAATGCACACCTTCGGATTGGGCAGCATTGAGCCCGTGGGCGAGACCGGAAGACATGGGAAGAGGCAGAAGAAAAAGCAGGCGGGAACATACAGCGGAGGGCGATGGTAGCACGGCGCCTTTGCATCGATTGAGCCTGCGCAAGGCCACCTGCGTCGGGCCTGACGGAGGTGCGCGAAGCTGCACCGCATGCGTTTGCGCCCCCCGCTTTTCGCACGGGCGTTACACCGCTTACGCGTGGTTACACGAACCACGTAAGCGGTCATGCGCGGCACCCCGTTATGGACGGGACAGCGGCTGAATCGGTCGGCCGCCCACCGGAGAACCCACCATGCACCGCATCGTCAAAGCCCTGGCCGTTACCGCCGTCGCCCTGTCCGCCACCACCGGCGCCTTCGCCCAAACGCAGTGGCAAAAAGACCACCCGCGCCGTGCCGAGGTCAACCACCGCCTGGCCAACCAGAACAAGCGCATCCACAACGAAGTGAAGGAAGGCGAGATCACCAAGGGCCAGGCGCGCCAGATGCACCGGGAAGACCACCAGATTCGCCAGGAAGAGCGCGACATGGCGGCTCAAAATGGCGGCGCCATCACCAAGCAGGAGCAGCGCACGCTGAACCAGCAGGAAAACCAGGTCAGCCGCCAGATCGGCAAGTAAGTCAAAGCCAAAGCAAGACCAACCAACACCCGCACTCCGGCCACACGCTTGGAGCTTGGCGACCTCGCCAGCTCCCGAGGGTGTGGCCGTTGTCTTTGGCCTTTGACGTACCTGCCCTAGATGGCGCCTTGAATTTCTGTTGCAGGGAGGAAAAAGAGGGGAGGCTGTTTGAGCGAAGCGAGTTTGCCTCTCCTCCCTCCCTGCGACATAAATTCAAGGAATCTTTCGCCATCTCGGGCGCGCCTTTCTTTGCTTACTTTCTTTGGCAAGACAAAGAAAGTGAGTCAGCCCCGGCAGGGGATGAAACCAGGGATGCACCGAAAGCATAAAAACCAGCCCTCCTTTCAAAAGCCGCCAAGTCCACCCCAATTGACAATCCCATCCCCCTTCCGTAAATTCCGCCCATCCATCCGGGAGAGCGTGCCCGCCGTACACGGCAAGGCGCCGCCGAAGGGGTAGCACCCGAAAACTCTCAGGCATCCAGGACCGGGCGGATCGGCGGACATGCGTCCGACCGCACTCTGGAGAGCTGGCGCCGCACGATCACTGCGGGCGCCCACCGAAGGGGCTCACGAACGGCGCGCACCGCTATGCGCCCCGCTTCGCAATCTCTCAGGTACCAAGGACAGAGGGGCCATCTGCGCAGCTTGTTGATCTTCATGGCGTCACCATGAGGGATCAGGCTGTGCAGGTGGCCTTTTTGCTTTTCTGGTTCCCGATCCATGCGCCGCGCCCAAGCCACGGCGGCGCGCTCAGCCGAGAGATTCCATGACGCTCCAACACACGCCGCTCAATGCCATCCACCGCTCGCTGGGGGCCCGCATGGTCGACTTTGGCGGCTGGGACATGCCCGTCAACTACGGCTCCCAGATCGAAGAGCACCACGCCGTGCGCCAAGACGCCGGTATTTTTGATGTCTCGCACATGTGCGTGGTCGACCTCACGGGCGCACGCGTGCGCGACTTCCTGCGTGGGCTGCTCGCCAACAACGTCGACAAGCTGCAAACGCCCGGCAAGGCGCTCTACAGTTGCATGCTCAACCCCAAGGGCGGCGTGATCGACGACCTGATCGTCTACTTCTTCCGCGAAGACTGGTTCCGCCTGGTGGTCAACGCCGGTACCGCACCGACGGATCTGGAGTGGATCGTCGCGCAGAACGCCGCCGCCGGCACCGACGTGACGATCACGCCGCGCCGCTCCGACAACAACGCTGGCGCCGAGCCGCTGGGCATCCTGGCCGTGCAAGGCCCGAATGCGCGCGCCAAGACGTACGCCGCGCTGCCCGGCACGCAGGCGGTAGGCGAGGCGCTCAAGCCGTTCAACGCCGGCTTCGTCACCGTGGAAAACGTGGGCGAGATCATGGTGGCCCGCACCGGCTACACCGGCGAGGACGGTTTCGAACTGGTCGTGCCGGCCGCGCAGATCGCCGGTGTGTGGGAGCGCCTGCTGCAAGCAGGCGTACGCCCGGCCGGCCTCGGCGCGCGCGATACGCTGCGCCTGGAAGCAGGCATGAACCTCTACGGCCAGGACATGGACGAGCACGTCTCGCCGCTCGACGCCGGCCTCGCCTGGACGGTCGATCTGCAAAGCGAACGCGACTTCACCGGCAAGGCCGCGTTGCAGGCTGGTGGCCAGCGCGAACAGTTCGTCGGGCTGATCCTGCGCGACAAGGGCGGCGTGCTGCGCGCCCACCAGAAGGTCATCACCGCTGCCGGTGACGGTGAGATCACCAGCGGCACATTCAGCCCGAGCTTGTCGCTCTCCGTTGCGCTGGCGCGCCTGCCCAAGGACGTGGCCGTCGGCACCGACGTACAGGTCGAAATTCGCGACCGCAAGTTGACCGCGACTGTGGTTAAACTGCCGTTCGTGCGCAATGGCAAGGCGCTGGTCAGCTGAACACCAAATCTGCATCCCCCAATACCAATCTTCCGGAGAAACCTTTCATGAGCAACGTCCCCGCCGATCTGAAGTACACCGAACACGACGAGTGGATCCGCGTTGAAGCCGACGGCACGCTGACCATCGGCATCACCGATTACGCGCAGGACGCGCTGGGCGACATCGTCTTCCTGGAGCTGCCGGACGCTGGTCGCGCAGTCGCCAAGGATGAAGCGATTGCCGTGGTCGAATCGGTCAAGGCCGCTTCCGACATCTACGCCCCCGTCTCGGGCGAGATCATCGCCAACAACGCAGACGCTGCGGGCGCGCCCGAGTCGGTCAACGCCGGCGCCTACGACGCATGGCTGTTCAAGATCAAGCCCACCAACGCCGACGACGTGAACGCGCTGATGTCGGCCGAGCAGTACGCAGCCAAGATCGGCTAAGCCGGTCACCGAAGCCGATGTGCCTGACCCGCACATCGGCGCTTTGCCTGAATTTCGAGCCCTTGCCATGAACGCTCCGCACCCCGCTTCCTCGGCGCTTTCTGCCGAACGCCCCACCCTCGCCGCCCTGGAGGCGCGCGACGCCTTCGCGCACCGCCACATCGGCCCGTCGCCGGAAGAGCAAGCGCAGATGCTTGCTGTGCTCGGTTTTGATAGCCGCGCCAAGCTGATCGACGCCGTGATCCCGCCCGCCATCCGCCGCCAGGACGGCATGCCGCTGGGTGAATTCACGCAGCCGCTGACCGAAGAAGCGGCGCTTGCCAAGCTGCGCGGCATCGCGGGGCAGAACCGCGTGGCCAAGAGCCTGATCGGCCAGGGCTATTACGGCACGCACACGCCGGGCGTCATCCTGCGCAACATCCTCGAGAACCCCGCCTGGTACACCGCGTACACGCCGTATCAGCCCGAAATCTCGCAGGGCCGCCTGGAGGCGATGTTGAACTTCCAGCAGATGGTGATCGACCTGACCGCCATGGACATCGCCAACGCGTCGATGCTCGATGAAGCGACCGCCGCTGCCGAGGCGATGACGCTGCTGCAGCGCATTGGTAAATCGAAGTCGACCGTGTTCTTTGTGGCGGACGACGTACTTCCGCAAACGCTGGAAGTCGTGCGCACCCGTGCCGAGCCAATCGGCGTGCAGGTGGTGACCGGCCCGGCGGCCGACGCTGCCAAGCACGACGCGTTCGGCGTGCTGCTGCAATACCCGGGCGCCGACGGTGCGCTGCTGGGCGATCTGGCGACGTACCAGGCGCTGACCGATGCCGTGCATGCTGCCGGCGGCTTGGTCGTTGCGGCTGCCGACCTGCTGGCGCTCACGCTGCTGGCCGCGCCGGGCGAATGGGGTGCCGACGTCGTGATCGGCAACACGCAGCGCTTTGGCGTGCCGTTCGGCTTCGGTGGCCCGCATGCCGGCTACATGGCCGTGCGCGATGCGTTCAAGCGCTCGATGCCCGGTCGCCTGGTCGGCGTGACGATCGATGCGCAAGGCAATTCGGCCTACCGCCTCGCACTGCAGACGCGCGAGCAGCACATCCGCCGCGAGAAGGCCACCTCGAACATCTGTACCGCACAGGTACTGCTGGGCGTGATGGCCTCGATGTATGCCGTCTACCACGGCCCGCAAGGCCTGAAGCGCATCGCCCAGCGCGTGCACCGCCTGACCGCCACGCTGGCCGCCGGCCTGCGCGCGATCGGTTACACGCTGGAAGCTGACGCCTTTTTCGACACGCTGACCGTCGCCACCGGCGCGCGCACCGCCAACCTGCACATCGCGGCACAAGCGCACGGTATCAACCTGCGCCAGATCGACGATGCACGCCTGGGTATCTCGCTGGACGAGACGGTCACGCGCACGGATATCGTTGCGCTGTGGGAAGTCTTCGCGCACGCCGCACACGCTGCCGCGCCGGACTTCGACCAGACCGAAGCGGGCGTTGCCGATGCGTATCCCGCCTCGCTCGTGCGCCAGAGCGCGTACCTGACGCACCCGGTGTTCAACGCGCACCACTCCGAGCACGAAATGCTGCGCTACCTGCGGAGCCTAGCCGACAAGGATCTCGCGCTCGACCGCACGATGATCCCGCTGGGATCGTGCACGATGAAGCTCAACGCCACCGCAGAAATGCTGCCGGTGACGTGGCCCGAGTTCTCGAACATCCACCCGTTCGCGCCGGCCGACCAGACCGTTGGCTACCGCGAGATGATCGATCAGCTCGAACAGATGCTGTGCGCCGCCACCGGCTACGCGGCCGTCAGCCTGCAGCCGAATGCCGGCTCGCAGGGCGAATACGCTGGCCTGCTGATCATCCACGCCTACCACGCCAGCCGCGGCGAAGCGCACCGCAATGTGTGCCTGATCCCGTCGTCGGCGCACGGTACGAACCCTGCATCCGCACAGATGGCCGGCATGCAGGTTGTTGTCGTGGCGTGCGATGAGCGCGGCAACGTGGATCTGGCCGACCTGGAAAAGAAGGCCGCCGAGCACAGCAAGAACCTCGCGGCAATCATGATCACCTACCCGTCCACGCACGGCGTGTTCGAGGAAGGCGTCAAACGCGTCTGCGAGATCGTGCACAGCCACGGCGGTCAGGTCTACGTGGACGGCGCCAACATGAACGCCATGGTGGGCACTGCCGCACCGGGCCACTTCGGCGGCGACGTCTCGCACCTGAACCTGCACAAGACGTTCTGCATTCCGCACGGCGGCGGCGGCCCGGGCGTCGGTCCGGTGGCGGTGGGCGCGCACCTTGCACCGTTCCTGCCCGGCCGCGCAGCCTCGGGTGAAGACGCCAGCCAGAACATCGGCAACGTGTCGGCTGCAGCGTTCGGCTCGGCGTCGATCCTACCAATCTCGTGGATGTACATCGCGATGATGGGCGCAGCGGGCCTGACCGCCGCCACCGAGACGGCCATCCTGTCGGCCAACTACGTGGCCAAGCGGCTCGCCCCGTATTACCCGGTGCTGTACACGGGCGCGCACGACCTGGTGGCGCACGAGTGCATTCTCGACATCCGTCCGCTGCAGAAGGAATCGGGCATCAGCAACGAAGACATCGCCAAGCGCCTGATGGACTTCGGCTTCCACGCACCGACGATGAGCTTCCCGGTGCCCGGCACGCTGATGATCGAGCCGACCGAAAGCGAGCCGAAGGTGGAACTCGACCGCTTCATCGACGCGATGATCGCCATCCGTGGCGAAGTCGACAAGGTGATCTCGGGCGAATTCGACCGCGAAGACAACCCGCTCAAGCACGCACCGCACACCGCAGCCGTGGTGATGGCCGATGACTGGTCGCACAAGTACACGCGTGAGCAGGCCGCCTACCCGGTGGCATCGCTGCGCAAGCAAAAGTACTGGCCGCCGGTCGGCCGCGCCGACAACGTCTACGGCGACCGCAACCTGTTCTGCGCCTGCGTGCCGATGAGCGAGTACGCGCAGGATTGAGGCATTCGACGTGACATGACGCGGCGGCGGTGCATTGTGTTCCGCCGCCGCGTCACATGTAACCGGACGCAACCCCTGTAACCCGCGCTCACAACGGACGCTTTCAGTGCCCTTCGCCGTTATGGTGACGCCAGTTCACCTGATCCGACGGGACCCTGCTATGCCAACGCGCCACCCTGCCCCATTTTTCCGTCTGCTTGCCTGTGCTGCCGCGGTGGTTGTGTGCGGAGCCTGCTCGCCGACACAGGCAGGTGCGGCTGCATCTTTGTACGCAGCCGCGCACAACCCCGCCAGGCCGGGGCAAGACTGGTGCAGCGTTTCACCAGCGCAGTCCGGCGAGCCTGCCGCGGTAAAGCTGGTCGCCCGCGCCACGCAGCACCTCACGCAGACGCCGCACCCGTTGCCTCGCCTGCATACCGAAGGCACGTTGCCACACCAGGGCATCTACGACGAATCCGTTGTGGCCGCGCGGGACTTTCCGGTCATGCGCGACGCAGCAATGGCCTGGCGCCTCACGGGCGACATGCGGTTCGCCGAGCAGGTCGACACCTTTCTGCACGCGTGGGTCGGAACGTATGTACCGAGCTTCAACCCGATCGACGAGACGAAGTTCGATGCGCTGATCCAGGCCTACATGCTCGCGCGCGACGGCCTGACGCCGGGCACGCGCGCAGAGACGCAACGCTTCCTGCGCACGCTGGCCGAGGGCTATATCGCCCGCACCGAGGCTGCGCGCCAGCCGCTGTCACACACGTGGGTGAACAACTGGCAAAGCCACCGCATCAAGCTGATGGCAATGTCGGCTGCCGCGCTGGGTGACCACGCGTTGCTCGCGCAGGTACATCGCCTGTTCCTGCAACAGGTCGCCAATAATGTGCGCCCGGACGGGTCGGTGGAAGATTTTGAAGACCGCGATGCACTTCACTACGTCGTCTACGACCTCGAGCCGCTGACGATGGCCGCGATTGCCGTGCAGCCTTTTGGCCAGCACTGGCTGCATGAGCGCGCAGCCAACGGCGCCACGCTCGCCGCCGCCGTTGATTGGCTCGTGCCGTATGCCGACGGCAGCCGCACGCACGAGGAATACGTCCACTCGCACGTTGCCTTCGACAAGAAGCGAGCCGACGCGGGCTTGCCCGGCTTCTCCGGCATGTGGGAGCCGAAAAGCTCCGGCACGCTGTATTGGCAGGCTGCGCGACTGGACCCGAAATACCGCACGCTGGCCGAGCGGCTCGCCGCGACCGCGCCTGACTGGCTGGCGCTGTGCGCAGCCCGCTAACCGGCGAAGCGCTGTACTGACAGCGCGCACAACTACCTGGCGCAAGTGGCCACAAGCCGCTTGCACCCTTTAACGCCCCCGGAGCCTCACCCCATGGCTGTTTCCGTTTTCGACCTCTTCAAGATCGGCATTGGCCCGTCCAGCTCGCACACCGTCGGGCCGATGCGCGCCGCGCTCATGTTTGCTTCCGGCCTGGAAGCCGATGGGCTGATGCCGCAAGTCGCCAGCGTGCGCGTCGAGCTGTACGGCTCGCTCGGCGCCACCGGCAAAGGCCACGGCACGGACCGCGGCGTCATCCTCGGCCTGATGGGCGAGGCACCTGACACCATCGACCCCGACACCATCGATGCCAAGCTGGCAGCGTTGCGCGCATCGCAATCGCTGTCGCTGCTGGGGCGTCACGCGATGCGCTTTACCGAGAAGGAACACATCGCCTTCTACCGCCGCGAAGCGATGGCCGAGCATCCGAACGGTATGAAGTTCCATGCCTTCGACGCTGCCGGCGAACGGTTGCGCGAGGCGCGCTATCTGTCAGTCGGCGGCGGCTTTGTCGTCACGGCCGGCGCGCCGAACACGCAGGTGCTCGCAGCGCATGACCAGTTGCCGCACCCGTTCCGCAGCGGCAAGGAACTGCTGGCGATGTGCGAATCGACGGGCAAGTCCATTGCCCGACTGATGCTCGAAAACGAACTGACGACGCGCACGGAAGCTGAAGTGCGCGCTGGTCTGCTCAACATCTGGCACGTGATGCAGGCGTGCGTGGCGCGCGGCTGCCGCACGGAGGGCGAACTGCCGGGCCCGTTCCACGTGCGTCGCCGTGCGGCTGAGCTGTATTCACGGCTCACGGTGCAGGCCGAGCGCACGCTGTCCGACCCGCTGTCAGTCATCGACTGGGTGAACCTGTATGCGATTGCCGTGAACGAAGAGAACGCTGCAGGTGGGCGCGTCGTCACGGCACCGACCAACGGCGCAGCGGGCATCATCCCGGCGGTGATGCATTACTACGACCGCTTCGTGCCCGGCGCGAACGACAACGGCGTGGTGGATTTCCTGCTCACCGCCGGTGCGATTGGCATGCTCTACAAGATGAATGCGTCGATCTCCGGTGCAGAAGTCGGGTGCCAGGGCGAAGTCGGCGTGGCGTGTTCGATGGCAGCGGGCGCGCTCGCTGCGGTGCAGGGCGGAACGCCTGCGCAGGTCGAAAACGCTGCTGAGATTGGCATGGAGCACAACCTGGGGCTGACATGCGATCCTGTTGGCGGGCTGGTGCAGATTCCGTGCATCGAGCGTAATGCGATGGCGTCTGTGAAGGCAGTGAATGCGGCGCGCATGGCGTTGCGCGGGGATGGCACGCATTATGTTTCGCTCGACTCCGTGATCAAGACGATGCGGGAGACGGGGGCGGATATGAAGACGAAGTACAAGGAAACGGCGCGGGGTGGGTTGGCGGTGAATATTGTGGAGTGCTGATTTTTTGGTTTGGGTTTTGGTCTTGGTGGTGCATCCCTTGTTTCATCCCCTGCCGGGGCTGACTCACTTTCTTTGGTCTTGCCCAAAGAAAAGTAAGCAAAAGAAAGGCGCGCCCGAGATGGCGACTTCCCCTTGAATTTATGTCGCAGGGAGGGAGGGGAGGCAAACTCGCTGCGCTCAAACAGGCCTCCCCTCTTTTTCCTCCCTGCAACAGAAATTCAAGGCGCCATCTAGGGCAGGAAAGTCAAAGGACAAAGCCGAACCATCTGGGCGCCGACCCAAACGATAAGGCCAACCTCACGACGGGTTGGCCTTTTTCTTTTGACGTTAGGCCCTTGATGGCGCCTTGAATTTTTGTGAGCGGGCGGATCAAGGAAGGAGGCTTGTCTGAGCGCAGCGAGTTTTTCCCGTCTCCGCTCGGTTACGCAAATTCAAGGAGTCTTTCGCCATCTCGGGCGCGCCTTTCTTTTGCTTACTTTTCTTTGGGCAAGACCAAAGAAAGTGAGTCAGCCCCGGCAGGGGATGAAACAAGGGATGCACCACCAAGACCAAAACCCAAACCAAAAAATCAGCACTCCACAATATTCACCGCCAACCCACCCCGCGCCGTTTCCTTGTACTTCGTCTTCATATCCGCCCCCGTCTCCCGCATCGTCTTGATCACGGAGTCGAGCGAAACATAATGCGTGCCATCCCCGCGCAACGCCATGCGCGCCGCATTCACTGCCTTCACAGACGCCATCGCATTACGCTCGATGCACGGAATCTGCACCAGCCCGCCAACAGGATCGCATGTCAGCCCCAGGTTGTGCTCCATGCCAATCTCAGCAGCGTTTTCGACCTGCGCAGGCGTTCCGCCCTGCACCGCAGCGAGCGCGCCCGCTGCCATCGAACACGCCACGCCGACTTCGCCCTGGCACCCGACTTCTGCACCGGAGATCGACGCATTCATCTTGTAGAGCATGCCAATCGCACCGGCGGTGAGCAGGAAATCCACCACGCCGTTGTCGTTCGCGCCGGGCACGAAGCGGTCGTAGTAATGCATCACCGCCGGGATGATGCCCGCTGCGCCGTTGGTCGGTGCCGTGACGACGCGCCCACCTGCAGCGTTCTCTTCGTTCACGGCAATCGCATACAGGTTCACCCAGTCGATGACTGACAGCGGGTCGGACAGCGTGCGCTCGGCCTGCACCGTGAGCCGTGAATACAGCTCAGCCGCACGGCGACGCACGTGGAACGGGCCCGGCAGTTCGCCCTCCGTGCGGCAGCCGCGCGCCACGCACGCCTGCATCACGTGCCAGATGTTGAGCAGACCAGCGCGCACTTCAGCTTCCGTGCGCGTCGTCAGTTCGTTTTCGAGCATCAGTCGGGCAATGGACTTGCCCGTCGATTCGCACATCGCCAGCAGTTCCTTGCCGCTGCGGAACGGGTGCGGCAACTGGTCATGCGCTGCGAGCACCTGCGTGTTCGGCGCGCCGGCCGTGACGACAAAGCCGCCGCCGACTGACAGATAGCGCGCCTCGCGCAACCGTTCGCCGGCAGCGTCGAAGGCATGGAACTTCATACCGTTCGGATGCTCGGCCATCGCTTCGCGGCGGTAGAAGGCGATGTGTTCCTTCTCGGTAAAGCGCATCGCGTGACGCCCCAGCAGCGACAGCGATTGCGATGCGCGCAACGCTGCCAGCTTGGCATCGATGGTGTCGGGGTCGATGGTGTCAGGTGCCTCGCCCATCAGGCCGAGGATGACGCCGCGGTCCGTGCCGTGGCCTTTGCCGGTGGCGCCGAGCGAGCCGTACAGCTCGACGCGCACGCTGGCGACTTGCGGCATCAGCCCATCGGCTTCCAGGCCGGAAGCAAACATGAGCGCGGCGCGCATCGGCCCGACGGTGTGCGAGCTGGACGGGCCAATGCCGATCTTGAAGAGGTCGAAAACGGAAACAGCCATGGGGTGAGGCTCCGGGGGCGTTAAAGGGTGCAAGCGGCTTGTGGCCACTTGCGCCAGGTAGTTGTGCGCGCTGTCAGTACAGCGCTTCGCCGGTTAGCGGGCTGCGCACAGCGCCAGCCAGTCAGGCGCGGTCGCGGCGAGCCGCTCGGCCAGCGTGCGGTATTTCGGGTCCAGTCGCGCAGCCTGCCAATACAGCGTGCCGGAGCTTTTCGGCTCCCACATGCCGGAGAAGCCGGGCAAGCCCGCGTCGGCTCGCTTCTTGTCGAAGGCAACGTGCGAGTGGACGTATTCCTCGTGCGTGCGGCTGCCGTCGGCATACGGCACGAGCCAATCAACGGCGGCGGCGAGCGTGGCGCCGTTGGCTGCGCGCTCATGCAGCCAGTGCTGGCCAAAAGGCTGCACGGCAATCGCGGCCATCGTCAGCGGCTCGAGGTCGTAGACGACGTAGTGAAGTGCATCGCGGTCTTCAAAATCTTCCACCGACCCGTCCGGGCGCACATTATTGGCGACCTGTTGCAGGAACAGGCGATGTACCTGCGCGAGCAACGCGTGGTCACCCAGCGCGGCAGCCGACATTGCCATCAGCTTGATGCGGTGGCTTTGCCAGTTGTTCACCCACGTGTGTGACAGCGGCTGGCGCGCAGCCTCGGTGCGGGCGATATAGCCCTCGGCCAGCGTGCGCAGGAAGCGTTGCGTCTCTGCGCGCGTGCCCGGCGTCAGGCCGTCGCGCGCGAGCATGTAGGCCTGGATCAGCGCATCGAACTTCGTCTCGTCGATCGGGTTGAAGCTCGGTACATACGTTCCGACCCACGCGTGCAGAAAGGTGTCGACCTGCTCGGCGAACCGCATGTCGCCCGTGAGGCGCCAGGCCATTGCTGCGTCGCGCATGACCGGAAAGTCCCGCGCGGCCACAACGGATTCGTCGTAGATGCCCTGGTGTGGCAACGTGCCTTCGGTATGCAGGCGAGGCAACGGGTGCGGCGTCTGCGTGAGGTGCTGCGTGGCGCGGGCGACCAGCTTTACCGCGGCAGGCTCGCCGGACTGCGCTGGTGAAACGCTGCACCAGTCTTGCCCCGGCCTGGCGGGGTTGTGCGCGGCTGCGTACAAAGATGCAGCCGCACCTGCCTGTGTCGGCGAGCAGGCTCCGCACACAACCACCGCGGCAGCACAGGCAAGCAGACGGAAAAATGGGGCAGGGTGGCGCGTTGGCATAGCAGGGTCCCGTCGGATCAGGTGAACTGGCGTCACCATAACGGCGAAGGGCACTGAAAGCGTCCGTTGTGAGCGCGGGTTACAGGGGTTGCGTCCGGTTACATGTGACGCGGCGGCGGAACACAATGCACCGCCGCCGCGTCATGTCACGTCGAATGCCTCAATCCTGCGCGTACTCGCTCATCGGCACGCAGGCGCAGAACAGGTTGCGGTCGCCGTAGACGTTGTCGGCGCGGCCGACCGGCGGCCAGTACTTTTGCTTGCGCAGCGATGCCACCGGGTAGGCGGCCTGCTCACGCGTGTACTTGTGCGACCAGTCATCGGCCATCACCACGGCTGCGGTGTGCGGTGCGTGCTTGAGCGGGTTGTCTTCGCGGTCGAATTCGCCCGAGATCACCTTGTCGACTTCGCCACGGATGGCGATCATCGCGTCGATGAAGCGGTCGAGTTCCACCTTCGGCTCGCTTTCGGTCGGCTCGATCATCAGCGTGCCGGGCACCGGGAAGCTCATCGTCGGTGCGTGGAAGCCGAAGTCCATCAGGCGCTTGGCGATGTCTTCGTTGCTGATGCCCGATTCCTTCTGCAGCGGACGGATGTCGAGAATGCACTCGTGCGCCACCAGGTCGTGCGCGCCCGTGTACAGCACCGGGTAATACGGGGCGAGCCGCTTGGCCACGTAGTTGGCCGACAGGATGGCCGTCTCGGTGGCGGCGGTCAGGCCCGCTGCGCCCATCATCGCGATGTACATCCACGAGATTGGTAGGATCGACGCCGAGCCGAACGCTGCAGCCGACACGTTGCCGATGTTCTGGCTGGCGTCTTCACCCGAGGCTGCGCGGCCGGGCAGGAACGGTGCAAGGTGCGCGCCCACCGCCACCGGACCGACGCCCGGGCCGCCGCCGCCGTGCGGAATGCAGAACGTCTTGTGCAGGTTCAGGTGCGAGACGTCGCCGCCGAAGTGGCCCGGTGCGGCAGTGCCCACCATGGCGTTCATGTTGGCGCCGTCCACGTAGACCTGACCGCCGTGGCTGTGCACGATCTCGCAGACGCGTTTGACGCCTTCCTCGAACACGCCGTGCGTGGACGGGTAGGTGATCATGATTGCCGCGAGGTTCTTGCTGTGCTCGGCGGCCTTCTTTTCCAGGTCGGCCAGATCCACGTTGCCGCGCTCATCGCACGCCACGACAACAACCTGCATGCCGGCCATCTGTGCGGATGCAGGGTTCGTACCGTGCGCCGACGACGGGATCAGGCACACATTGCGGTGCGCTTCGCCGCGGCTGGCGTGGTAGGCGTGGATGATCAGCAGGCCAGCGTATTCGCCCTGCGAGCCGGCATTCGGCTGCAGGCTGACGGCCGCGTAGCCGGTGGCGGCGCACAGCATCTGTTCGAGCTGATCGATCATCTCGCGGTAGCCAACGGTCTGGTCGGCCGGCGCGAACGGGTGGATGTTCGAGAACTCGGGCCACGTCACCGGCAGCATTTCTGCGGTGGCGTTGAGCTTCATCGTGCACGATCCCAGCGGGATCATCGTGCGGTCGAGCGCGAGATCCTTGTCGGCTAGGCTCCGCAGGTAGCGCAGCATTTCGTGCTCGGAGTGGTGCGCGTTGAACACCGGGTGCGTCAGGTACGCGCTCTGGCGCACGAGCGAGGCGGGATACGCATCGGCAACGCCCGCTTCGGTCTGGTCGAAGTCCGGCGCGGCAGCGTGTGCGGCGTGCGCGAAGACTTCCCACAGCGCAACGATATCCGTGCGCGTGACCGTCTCGTCCAGCGAGATACCCAGGCGTGCATCGTCGATCTGGCGCAGGTTGATACCGTGCGCTTGTGCCGCGATGTGCAGGTTGGCGGTGCGCGCGCCGGTGGCGACGGTCAGCGTGTCGAAAAAGGCGTCAGCTTCCAGCGTGTAACCGATCGCGCGCAGGCCGGCGGCCAGCGTGGCGGTCAGGCGGTGCACGCGCTGGGCGATGCGCTTCAGGCCTTGCGGGCCGTGGTAGACGGCATACATCGAGGCCATCACGCCCAGCAGTACCTGTGCGGTACAGATGTTCGAGGTGGCCTTCTCGCGGCGGATGTGCTGCTCGCGCGTCTGCAGTGCGAGGCGGTAGGCCGAATTGCCTTGCGCATCGATCGTCACGCCGACCAGGCGACCGGGCATCGAGCGCTTGAACGCATCGCGCACGGCCATGTAGCCGGCATGCGGGCCACCGAAGCCGAACGGCACGCCAAAGCGCTGCGTGTTGCCGATCACGACGTCGGCACCCCATTCGCCCGGCGCGGCCAGCAGCGTGAGCGCCAGCAGGTCGGCAGCCGCAACGACCAAGCCGCCGGCAGCATGCACGGCATCGGTCAGCGCCTGGTACGTCGCCAGATCGCCCAGCAGCGCACCGTCGGCGCCCGGGTATTGCAGCAGCACGCCGAACGCGTCGTGCTTGGCAGCGTCGGCCGCCGGGCCGGTCACCACCTGCACGCCGATTGGCTCGGCACGGGTGCGCACGACTTCCAGCGTTTGCGGAAGTACGTCGTCCGCCACAAAGAACACGGTCGACTTCGATTTACCAATGCGCTGCAGCAGCGTCATCGCCTCGGCAGCGGCGGTCGCTTCATCGAGCATCGACGCGTTGGCGATGTCCATGGCGGTCAGGTCGATCACCATCTGCTGGAAGTTCAACATCGCCTCCAGGCGGCCCTGCGAGATTTCGGGCTGATACGGCGTGTACGCGGTGTACCAGGCGGGGTTCTCGAGGATGTTGCGCAGGATGACGCCCGGCGTGTGCGTGCCGTAATAGCCCTGGCCGATCAGGCTCTTGGCCACGCGGTTCTGCCCCGCGATGCCGCGCAGCTTGGCAAGCGCCGCTTCTTCGGTCAGCGGCTGCGTGAATTCACCCAGCGGCATGCCGTCCTGGCGGCGGATGGCGGGCGGGATCACGGCGTCGATCAGCTTGGCGCGGCTATCAAAACCGAGCACAGCAAGCATCTGCGCTTGCTCTTCCGGCGACGGGCCGATGTGGCGGTGCGCGAAGGCGTCGCGCGCCTCCAGGGCGGCGAGGGTGGGGCGTTCGGCAGAAAGCGCCGAGGAAGCGGGGTGCGGAGCGTTCATGGCAAGGGCTCGAAATTCAGGCAAAGCGCCGATGTGCGGGTCAGGCACATCGGCTTCGGTGACCGGCTTAGCCGATCTTGGCTGCGTACTGCTCGGCCGACATCAGCGCGTTCACGTCGTCGGCGTTGGTGGGCTTGATCTTGAACAGCCATGCGTCGTAGGCGCCGGCGTTGACCGACTCGGGCGCGCCCGCAGCGTCTGCGTTGTTGGCGATGATCTCGCCCGAGACGGGGGCGTAGATGTCGGAAGCGGCCTTGACCGATTCGACCACGGCAATCGCTTCATCCTTGGCGACTGCGCGACCAGCGTCCGGCAGCTCCAGGAAGACGATGTCGCCCAGCGCGTCCTGCGCGTAATCGGTGATGCCGATGGTCAGCGTGCCGTCGGCTTCAACGCGGATCCACTCGTCGTGTTCGGTGTACTTCAGATCGGCGGGGACGTTGCTCATGAAAGGTTTCTCCGGAAGATTGGTATTGGGGGATGCAGATTTGGTGTTCAGCTGACCAGCGCCTTGCCATTGCGCACGAACGGCAGTTTAACCACAGTCGCGGTCAACTTGCGGTCGCGAATTTCGACCTGTACGTCGGTGCCGACGGCCACGTCCTTGGGCAGGCGCGCCAGCGCAACGGAGAGCGACAAGCTCGGGCTGAATGTGCCGCTGGTGATCTCACCGTCACCGGCAGCGGTGATGACCTTCTGGTGGGCGCGCAGCACGCCGCCCTTGTCGCGCAGGATCAGCCCGACGAACTGTTCGCGCTGGCCACCAGCCTGCAACGCGGCCTTGCCGGTGAAGTCGCGTTCGCTTTGCAGATCGACCGTCCAGGCGAGGCCGGCGTCGAGCGGCGAGACGTGCTCGTCCATGTCCTGGCCGTAGAGGTTCATGCCTGCTTCCAGGCGCAGCGTATCGCGCGCGCCGAGGCCGGCCGGGCGTACGCCTGCTTGCAGCAGGCGCTCCCACACACCGGCGATCTGCGCGGCCGGCACGACCAGTTCGAAACCGTCCTCGCCGGTGTAGCCGGTGCGGGCCACCATGATCTCGCCCACGTTTTCCACGGTGACGAAGCCGGCGTTGAACGGCTTGAGCGCCTCGCCTACCGCCTGCGTGCCGGGCAGCGCGGCGTACGTCTTGGCGCGCGCATTCGGGCCTTGCACGGCCAGGATGCCCAGCGGCTCGGCGCCAGCGTTGTTGTCGGAGCGGCGCGGCGTGATCGTCACGTCGGTGCCGGCGGCGGCGTTCTGCGCGACGATCCACTCCAGATCCGTCGGTGCGGTACCGGCGTTGACCACCAGGCGGAACCAGTCTTCGCGGAAGAAGTAGACGATCAGGTCGTCGATCACGCCGCCCTTGGGGTTGAGCATGCAACTGTAGAGCGCCTTGCCGGGCGTTTGCAGCTTGTCGACGTTGTTGGCGAGCAGCCCACGCAGGAAGTCGCGCACGCGTGCGCCCGTGAGGTCGACCACGCACATGTGCGAGACATCAAAAATACCGGCGTCTTGGCGCACGGCGTGGTGCTCTTCGATCTGGGAGCCGTAGTTGACGGGCATGTCCCAGCCGCCAAAGTCGACCATGCGGGCCCCCAGCGAGCGGTGGATGGCATTGAGCGGCGTGTGTTGGAGCGTCATGGAATCTCTCGGCTGAGCGCGCCGCCGTGGCTTGGGCGCGGCGCATGGATCGGGAACCAGAAAAGCAAAAAGGCCACCTGCACAGCCTGATCCCTCATGGTGACGCCATGAAGATCAACAAGCTGCGCAGATGGCCCCTCTGTCCTTGGTACCTGAGAGATTGCGAAGCGGGGCGCATAGCGGTGCGCGCCGTTCGTGAGCCCCTTCGGTGGGCGCCCGCAGTGATCGTGCGGCGCCAGCTCTCCAGAGTGCGGTCGGACGCATGTCCGCCGATCCGCCCGGTCCTGGATGCCTGAGAGTTTTCGGGTGCTACCCCTTCGGCGGCGCCTTGCCGTGTACGGCGGGCACGCTCTCCCGGATGGATGGGCGGAATTTACGGAAGGGGGATGGGATTGTCAATTGGGGTGGACTTGGCGGCTTTTGAAAGGAGGGCTGGTTTTTATGCTTTCGGTGCATCCCTGGTTTCATCCCCTGCCGGGGCTGACTCACTTTCTTTGTCTTGCCAAAGAAAGTAAGCAAAGAAAGGCGCGCCCGAGATGGCGAAAGATTCCTTGAATTTATGTCGCAGGGAGGGAGGAGAGGCAAACTCGCTTCGCTCAAACAGCCTCCCCTCTTTTTCCTCCCTGCAACAGAAATTCAAGGCGCCATCTAGGGCAGGTACGTCAAAGGCCAAAGACAACGGCCACACCCTCGGGAGCTGGCGAGGTCGCCAAGCTCCAAGCGTGTGGCCGGAGTGCGGGTGTTGGTTGGTCTTGCTTTGGCTTTGACTTACTTGCCGATCTGGCGGCTGACCTGGTTTTCCTGCTGGTTCAGCGTGCGCTGCTCCTGCTTGGTGATGGCGCCGCCATTTTGAGCCGCCATGTCGCGCTCTTCCTGGCGAATCTGGTGGTCTTCCCGGTGCATCTGGCGCGCCTGGCCCTTGGTGATCTCGCCTTCCTTCACTTCGTTGTGGATGCGCTTGTTCTGGTTGGCCAGGCGGTGGTTGACCTCGGCACGGCGCGGGTGGTCTTTTTGCCACTGCGTTTGGGCGAAGGCGCCGGTGGTGGCGGACAGGGCGACGGCGGTAACGGCCAGGGCTTTGACGATGCGGTGCATGGTGGGTTCTCCGGTGGGCGGCCGACCGATTCAGCCGCTGTCCCGTCCATAACGGGGTGCCGCGCATGACCGCTTACGTGGTTCGTGTAACCACGCGTAAGCGGTGTAACGCCCGTGCGAAAAGCGGGGGGCGCAAACGCATGCGGTGCAGCTTCGCGCACCTCCGTCAGGCCCGACGCAGGTGGCCTTGCGCAGGCTCAATCGATGCAAAGGCGCCGTGCTACCATCGCCCTCCGCTGTATGTTCCCGCCTGCTTTTTCTTCTGCCTCTTCCCATGTCTTCCGGTCTCGCCCACGGGCTCAATGCTGCCCAATCCGAAGGTGTGCATTACCTCGATGGCCCGTGCCTGGTGCTGGCCGGGGCGGGCTCAGGCAAGACGCGCGTGATCACGCAGAAGATCGCGCACCTGATCCTGAACAAGGGGTTTGAGCCGCGTCACATCGCTGCCGTTACGTTCACCAACAAGGCCGCCAAGGAAATGCAGGAGCGCGTGGCCAAGCTGATGGACGGCAAGACACGCGAAGACGGCAAGCGCATTCCCATCAAGCAGTTGACGGTGTGTACCTTCCACTCGCTCGGTGTGCAGATTCTGCGCGCCGAGGCCGAGCATGTGGGCCTGAAGCCGCGCTTCTCGATCATGGATTCGGACGATTGCTTCGGGATGATCCAGGAGCAGCTGGCCACCACCGACAAGCAACTGATCCGCCGCGTGCAGAGCACGATCTCGCTGTGGAAGAACGGTCTCGTCGACCCGGACACCGCGATTGCCGAAGCGCTCGCCAACAACAACGTCGATGACCACCAGGCGGCGCTCGTCTACCGCAATTACGTTGCGACGCTGCACGCGTATCAGGCGGTGGATTTTGACGATCTGATCCGTATTCCTGCCGAGCTGTTCGCCCGCAATGAAGAGGTGCGCCTGAAGTGGCAGAACCGCCTGCGCTACTTCCTCGTCGACGAATACCAGGACACCAACGCCTGCCAGTATCAGCTGCTGAAGCTGCTGGCGGGCGGCTCGCACTTGCGTGCGCCGGCCTTCACGGCGGTGGGCGACGACGATCAGGCCATCTACGGCTGGCGCGGCGCCACGCTCGACAACCTCAAGCTGCTGCAGACGGATTTCCCGAACCTCAAGGTCATCAAGCTGGAGCAGAACTACCGCTCCACGGTGCGCATCCTGAACGCGGCCAACGCCGTGATTGCGCAGAACCCGAAGCTGTTCGAGAAGACGTTGTGGAGCGAGCATGGCATGGGCGACGCGATCAACGTGACAAGCGCCAATGACGAAGAGCACGAAGCCGAGAGCGTCGTCTTCAAGCTCTCTGCCCACAAGTTCGAGCGTCGCGCGCAGTTTCGGGATTACGCGATCCTGTATCGCGGCAACTTCCAGGCGCGCCTGTTCGAGCAGATCCTGCGCCGCGAGCGCATTCCGTATGTGCTCTCGGGCGGCCAGAGCTTTTTCGACAAGGCCGAGATCAAGGACCTATGCGCCTACCTGCGGCTGATTGCCAACGCGGATGACGATCCTGCGTTCATCCGCGCCATCACTACGCCCAAGCGCGGCGTTGGCAATGCGACGCTCGAAGTGCTGGGCTCGTTCGCGGGGCAAGCCAAGGTGTCGTTGTTTGAGGCGGCAATGATGGGCGGCATCGAGGCCCAACTGGCGCCGCGCCAGCTCGAACCGCTGCGGGTGTTTTGCGAGTTCATCGTGCGGCTGTCGGACCGGGCCGCCAAGGAACCCGCCGCCACGCTGCTCGACGAGATGATGGAAGGCATCCACTACGAGGCCTACCTGTATGACACCTACGACGAGCGCCAGGCCCAGAACAAGTGGACCAACGTGCTGGAGTTTCTCGACTGGCTCAAGCGCAAGGGCACCAAGCCCGAGAAAGAAGACGACGAAGAGGCCACCGGTTTCGACAATGCCGATGGCCTGATGGACGCCGGCAAAAACCTGCTGGAGCTCACGCAGACCATCGCGCTGATCAGCATGCTCGAAGGCAAGGAAGAAGACCCGGATGCGGTGCGTCTTTCAACGTTGCATGCGAGCAAGGGGCTGGAGTATCCGCACGTGTTTTTGGTGGGCGTGGAAGAGGGCATCCTGCCGCACTGCCGCGAAGACGATGATCTGACCGACGAGAAGATCGAAGAAGAGCGGCGGTTGATGTATGTGGGTATCACGCGGGCGCAGCGTAGCCTGCATATCAGCTGGTGCAAGAAGCGCAAGCGTGCGCGGGAGACGGTGGTGTGTGAGCCGTCGCGCTATATCGCCGAGATGAAGCTTGGCGAAGATGCGGGGCCGACGCCCGAGGACACCATGCCGGCGATGTCGCCGAAGGATCGGTTGGGGGCGTTGAAGGGGTTGTTGGCGGCGAAGAAGCCTGTGGCTTCTTGATTGGTTTTTTTGCATTCTTTGTTTCAGCCCCGGCAGGGGATGAAACAAGGGATGGACCAAAAACACAAAACCCCGAAAAGACCCGTCGCCGAACTGCGCTGTTGTGCCGTTGTGACGGCCCGCGTGCAGCTCGCAACGCTTTGGAACAGGCGTTGACCGACGTTGACACACATCAACGCGGCGCCCACATCCCGGTTTTAGGATGAGCCATCGCCCCCACTAGAACCGCCCCATGTTTCCGTTCGCCAAGCCGGCCGACGATCCGTCCGCCGCAAATGACACCGCCTTCCGCTGGTCGGCGCCGCAGGTGCGCGAGCTCGCGCAGCGTTTTGACACGCACGGCCCGCGCTACACCTCGTACCCGACGGCAGACCGCTTTCACAACAAATTCAGTAACGCCGATTACCTCGACGCCTTACACCGCCGCGCTACGATTGCACCCGCGCTGCATGCGCCGCTGTCGCTGTACATGCACCTGCCGTTCTGCGCGAACCTTTGCTACTACTGCGGCTGCAACAAGGTCATCACAAAGGATCACTCGCGCAGCGCACGCTACGTTGAAACCCTCGCCCGCGAGATGGCGATGGTGGCCAACCAGATTGGCCCGCTGCGCCGCGTGACGCAGTTGCATTGGGGTGGCGGCACGCCGACTTTCCTCGCGCACGACGAAATGCGCGCCGTGATGGCCGCCACGCGTGAGCATTTCGATCTGGCCAACGATGGCGAGATCTCCGTCGAACTTGACCCACGCCACGCCGACGACGCCACGCTTGAGGTACTGGCCGAAATCGGCTTCAACCGCGCAAGCCTCGGCATTCAAGACTTTGACCCCGACGTCCAGCGCGCGGTCCACCGCATCCAGAGCGTGGAAGAGACACGCCGCGTGGTCGACACGGCGCGCCGGCTGGGCTTCGAGTCGATCAGCTTCGACCTGATCTACGGCTTGCCGTATCAGCGTACGGAAACGTTCAACGCTACGCTGGATCGCGTGCTGGAGATGGCGCCTGATCGGCTGTCCGTCTACAGCTATGCGCACCTGCCGCATCTGTTCAAGGCGCAGCGCCGCATCGACATGCTGACCCTGCCGACCGCCGATCAAAAACTCGATTTGCTCGCCATGACGGTGGAGCGCCTCGTTGCCGAAGGCTATGTCTACATTGGCATGGACCACTTCGCGCGGCCTGACGATGCACTCGCCATCGCGCAGCGCGAAGGGCGGCTGCAGCGCAATTTCCAGGGCTATTCGACGCACGCCGATTGCGACATGCTGGCCTTTGGCGTGTCCGCCATCAGCCGCGTGGGTGATGTGTATGCGCAGAACGAGAAGGATCTCGACGCCTATTACGCACGTATCGACGCCGGCGAACTTGCCGTGCTGCGCGGCATGTCACTCACGCCCGATGACCACGTGCGCCGCGCGCTGATTGGCGAGTTGATGTGCGGGTTCGAATTGAACATGCGCGCATTCGGCGCGCGCCACGGGTTGGATTTCAAACGCAGCTTTGCGGACGAGCTGCAGGCGCTGGCACCCCTGGAGGAAGCCGGGCTGGTGAAGGTAGGGGACGAGCGTATTGTCATCACGCCGCAAGGGCGGCTGCTCGTGCGCCGCATCGCCATGGTGTTCGATTCGCACCTGCGTGAGGCAGGCACGGAGCGCGCGGTGGAAGCCGAGGGCAAGCCCGTCACCTTCGTCCCGCGCTACTCCAAAGTGGTCTGATCCGCCTACTGACCCGAGGTCACGTCAGACCGTTGCCGGTTCGGGCTGCAGTGCAGTGGTTTGCGTCTGCGCACTGACCAGCGTCTGCGGCCAGATTTCCGCCAGGCGCAGCAGGTTGGTCGAACCGGCCTGGCCGAACGGCATGCCCGCCGTGATGGCAATCTGATCGCCCGACACGGCAAAGCCTTCACGCGCAGCGGCACGGCACGCCGCATCCACCATCTCGTCGACGTTGCTCACATCGGGGCTGACCGTGCTGTGCACGCCCCACGTGATCGCCAGACGGCGCGCCGTATCCAGGCGCGGCGTGATGCTCACGATGGGCGCCAGCGGCCGCTCGCGCGCGGCGCGCAGGCTGGTCTTGCCGCTGGACGTGTAAGTGACGGTGGCCACCGCGCCCAGGATGTGCGTCACGTCGCGCAGGGCCGCGCAGATGGCGTCCTGGCGCGTGGGCAGCGGCGGTTGATGCTGCGCGTCGATCAGGTTGCGGTACAGCGGGTCGCGCTCGGTCTCAGCAATGATGCGGTTCATGATGCTGACTGCGGCCACCGGATGTTTGCCGCTGGCCGACTCGGCCGACAGCATCACGGCATCGGTGCCGTCATACACGGCGCTGGCCACATCGGAGGCTTCGGCACGTGTTGGCACCGGCGCCTCGATCATCGATTCCAGCATCTGCGTGGCCACGACCACCGGCTTGCCGTGGTGGCGCGCCATGCGCAGGATGCGCTTCTGCACGCCAGGCACGCGCTCGGGCGGCAGCTCCACGCCCAAGTCGCCGCGCGCCACCATCAGCGCATCGGACGCCTGCACGATGTCTTCCAGATGCAGTAGCGCTGCGGGCTTCTCGATCTTGGAGAGCAGGCCGGCGCGGTCGCCAATGATCTCGCGCGCGGCGATCACGTCTTCGGCGCGCTGCACGAATGACAGGGCGATCCAATCGACGCCCAGCGACAGCGCGAAGTCCAGATCGCGCAGATCTTTCTCGGTGAGCGCCGGAATGGGGATCACCGCATCCGGCACGTTCACGCCCTTGCGGTCAGACAGCGGGCCGCCATCGACTACGCGCGTGACGATCGCCGTCGGATCGGCGGCTTCCACCGCCAGGCGGATCTTGCCGTCATCGAGCAACAGCGATTGCCCCGGCGCGGCAGCCGCGTACAGCTCGGGGTGCGGCAGGTGCACGCGGGTGACATCACCCGGCGTCGGGTCGCGGTCGAGCACAAAGCGATCGCCGTTCTTGAGCACGACGCGGCCGTCGGCAAATGTGCCAATGCGCAGCTTCGGGCCTTGCATGTCAGCGAGGATGCCGATCGGGCGGCCGGTCTCGGCCTCCACCGCGCGCACGGTGTCGTAGCGCTTGCGGTGGTCTTCGTGCGAGCCGTGGCTGAAGTTCAAGCGGAAGACGTCCGCGCCGGCGTCGAAGAGGGCGCGGATGGTGTCTTTGTCGCTGCTGGCGGGGCCGAGGGTGGCTAGGATTTTGGTGTTGCGGAAGCGGCGCATGTTGGTGTTTCCGGTGGGGTTGTTTGTTTGGACCTTGGCGGTCCACTCCCTTTCACCCCCTGCCGGGGGCGACTCACTTTCTTTGTCTTGCCAAAGAAAAGTAAGCAAAGAAAGGCGCGCCCAAGATGGCGACCCCTTCCTTGAATTTGTGTAACCGGGCGGAGACGGGGAAAACTCGCTTCGCTCAGACAGTTCCCCGTCTTTGTTCCGCCCGCTTACACAAATTCAAGGCGCCATCTAGGGCAGGAACGTCAACGACCGAACCGTTGGTCTGCGTGCCCGAGTGGCTCTTGTTTGTTGCTGCTGTTGCTCGCTTTGCTTCGCGTTGTGCCGCTGATTCTTAATGCACTTGTGGTCGATGGTTTGGCCGTTGGAGCCCTAGATGGCGCCTTGAATTTCTGTTGCAGAGAGGAAAAAGGAAGGGAAACTGTCTGAGCGAAGCGAGTTTTTCCCTTCCCCTCTCTGCGACAGAAATTCAAGGGGGAGTCGCCATCTCGGGCGCGCCTTTCTTTTGCTTACTTTTCTTTGGCAAGACAAAGAAAAGTGAGTCAGCCCCGGCAGGGGATGAAACAAGGGATGAACCACAAACATCAATCCATCCAGCATCCAACGTCAGCCAGTAATCAAAATCGCCCGAAAATCATTCACATTAGTCCGCGTAGGCCCAGTCACGATCAAATCGCCAAGCGCATCAAAAAAACCATACCCATCGTTGTTATCGAGCAGTTGCTTAGCCCGCAACCCAAGCGCTTCAGCACGCGCCAGACTATCCGGCGTCAAGATCGCACCAGCGTTGTCTTCAGACCCATCAATGCCATCGGTATCGCAAGCAATCGCATGCACACCCGGCAGGCCATCCAACGCCACGCCCAGCGCCAGCAGGAACTCGGCATTGCGCCCACCGCGCCCATTACCGCGCACGGTCACCGTGGTTTCACCACCCGACAGAATCACGCACGGCTTGGTGAACGGCTGATTGCGCGCCACGATCTGCCGCACGATGCCGGCATGCACTTCGGCCACATCGCGCGCCTCGCCTTCAATGCTGTCCGACAGGATGTGCGCCTCGTAACCGAGCGCGCGCGCCTGCGCGGCAGCCGCTTCCAGCGCGTGCTGGGCCGTCGCGATGACGTGGCTGCGATGGCCTTCGAAACGTGCATCGCCGGGCTTGGGCGTCTCGCCTGCGCCGGTTTCCAGATGACGGCGCACCGCTTCCGGCACGTCGATGCCGTATTTGTCGATCACGGCCAGGGCATCCGCGCAGGTGGTGGCGTCGGGCAGCGTCGGGCCGCTGGCGATGAGCGTCGGGTCGTCGCCGGGAATATCGGAGATCAGCAGCGTCTCCACGCGTGCCGGTGCGCATGCCAGCGCCAGGCGCCCGCCCTTGATCGACGAGAGGTGCTTGCGCACGCAGTTCATCTCGCCGATGCTGGCGCCGCTTTTGAGCAGCGCGCGGTTGACGGACTGCTTGTCGGCCAGCGTCAGGCCTTCGGCCGGTGCGGCCAGCAGGGCCGAGCCACCGCCCGAGATCAGGCACAGGACGAGATCGTCTTTCGTCAAACCTTCGAGCAGGCCGACCATGCGTTGCGCGGCGCGTTGGCCAGCCGCATCGGGCACGGGGTGCGAGGCTTCAACCACTTCAATGCGCCCTTGCGTGCCGGGCGCGCGGCCGTGCTCGTAACGCGTGACGACCAGGCCGGACAGTTCGCCCTTCCAGTGCTGCTCCACCGCCTCGGCCATCGCGGCAGCGCCCTTGCCAGCACCGATGACGATGGTGCGGCCACGCGGCGGTTCGGGCAGGAATGCCGGCAAACATTGCGCAGCGCTGACCGCAGCCACCGCGGTGTCAAACAGGCCGTGCAGCAACGCGCGCGGCGACGGATTGGGCAAGGCAGCGCGCAGGGCGGCTTGGGCAGACTGGTCGTGGTGCATGGCAGAAAGCGGGAAGACAGCAAAAAAAACTGCCGCCGCCCGAAGGCTGCGACAGTGCACACAACTTACGCAATATCGTGGTTCGACATAATCTCGATCGCACGGCACAGTGCCGAGTGGTCTTGCTTGCCCATGCCGTTGGCAGCGCAGGTGTTGAACAGCTCTTGCGCGGTGGCCGTGTTCGGCAGGGCCACGCCCAGCGTCTTGGCGCCCTGCAGGGCCAGGTTCAAGTCCTTCTGGTGCAGCTCGATGCGGAAGCCCGGGTCGAACGTACGCTTGACCATGCGCTCACCGTGCACTTCGAGAATGCGCGACGCTGCGAAACCGCCCATCAGTGCCTGGCGCACCTTCGCCGGGTCCGCCCCCGCCTTCGATGCGAACAGCAGCGCTTCCGACACCGCCTGGATGTTCAGCGCCACGATGATCTGATTGGCCACCTTGGTGGTCTGGCCGTCACCGTTGCCGCCGACCAGCGTGATGTTCTTGCCCATCAGGTTGAACAGCGGAGCAACGCGGTCGAACGCAGCCTGCTCACCGCCCACCATGATCGTCAGCGATGCAGCCTTCGCGCCCACTTCGCCACCCGACACCGGAGCGTCCAGGTATTGCGCGCCGGTCTTGTTGATGCGCGATGCAAAGTCCTTCGTCGCGATCGGCGAGATCGAGCTCATGTCGACCACGATCTTGCCGGCAGCAGCGTCCTTGCCTGCGTCCTTCAGCGCCTTGGCCACGCCCTTCTCGCTGAACAGCACGGCTTCAACGTGCGGGGTGTCCGGCACCATGATGAAGATGATGTCGGCGCGCTTGGCGACTTCCTCGGCGCTCGTGCAGACCGTCACGCCGGCTTCCACCAGCGCGGCCGGTGCCGGGTTGACGTCGTGCACGAACAGCGTGTGGCCGGCGGCGCGCAGGTGGCCCGCCATGGGGGCGCCCATGATGCCGAGACCGATGAAACCGAGGTTGAGGTTGGTTGCCATGGTGAGGGATCTCCTTGGTTTGAATGTGTTGATGGTTTGTGGTTTGGACCTTGACGGTCCACTCCCTTTCACCCCCTGCCGGGGGCGACTCACTTTCTTTGTCTTGCCAAAGAAAGTAAGCAAAGAAAGGCGCGCCCAAGATGGCGACCCCTTCCTTGAATTTGTGTAACCGGGCGGAGACGGGGAAAACTCGCTGCGCTCAGACAGTTCCCCGTCTTTGTTCCGCCCGCTTACACAAATTCAAGGCGCCATCTAGGGCAGGGGTACGGCCACACAATCTGTGTGCTGTCCCAGCTGGCTCTTGTTTGTTGCTGTGTTGCTCGCTTTGCTTCGCGTAGTGCTGCTGGTGCCTACAGCACTTGTGGTCGATGGTTTGGCCGTTGGAGCCCTAGATGGCGCCTTGAATTTCTGTTGCAGAGAGGAAAGAGGAAGGGAAACTGTCTGAGCGAAGCGAGTTTTTCCCTTCCCCTCTCTGCGACATAAATTCAAGGAATCTTTCGCCATCTCGGGCGCGCCTTTCTTTTGCTTACTTTTCTTTGGCAAGACAAAGAAAAGTGAGTCAGCCCCGGCAGGGGATGAAACAAGGGATGCACCACCGGAGCAAAACCAAACCGAAAAATCTCAAGCAACGTTGTGCGCAGCTCGCCAGCCCAAGCCTTCCACAGTCCCAGCCTTCGGCTTGTACTCACACCCAACCCACCCGGTGTAACCAATCTCATCCAGCCAGTTGAACAAGAACTGGTAGTTGATTTCACCCGTACCAGGTTCGTTACGACCAGGGTTGTCCGCCAACTGCACATGCTTGATCTTGTCCAGATGGCGCTTCAGCGTGCTTGCCACTTCGCCCTCCATCCGTTGCATGTGATAGATGTCGTACTGCACGTACAGGTTGGACGCGTCCACGTCGTTGATCAGATCCAACGCCTGCTGCGTGCGGTTCAGGTAGAAGCCGGGAATATCAAACGTGTTGATCGGCTCGATGAGCAGATCGATCTTCTCGGCCTTCAGTGCCTTCGCCGCAAACTTCAGGTTCTCGACCAGCGTCTTGCGTGCGGCGTCTTCGCTCACGCCTTCGGGGCGAATGCCCACCAGGCAGTTGAGCTGTTTCACGCCGAGCACCTTGGCGTACTTGATGGCTTCGCCCACGCCGTCCTGAAACTCGCTCACGCGGTCCGGGAGGATGGCGATACCGCGCTCGCCGCCGTCCCAGTTGCCGGCCGGCAGGTTGTGCAGGACGAGGTCGAGCTGGAAGCGGTTCAGGCGATCGGCAATCTGGTCAGCGTGAAACGCGTAGGGGAACAAGAATTCCACGCCGCGGAAGCCCGCACGTGCGGCGGCCTCGAAGCGGTCAAGGAAGGCTTGCTCGTTGAAGAGCATGGTCAGGTTGGCTGCCAGCTTTGTCATGGTTTCTCCTTTTATCGGACGGTGAGGGAACAGCGCGCCGTCTTTATGCGGTGACGCCTTCGGCTTCCGTGAGGGTGTCTTCCAGGTCGAGCACGTCTTCAAACTCGACCACGTTGTCGATCTCCGTGCCCATGGCGATGTTCGTCACGCGCTCGAGAATCACTTCCACCATCACCGGCACCGAGAACTCGGCCATCAGCAGGCGAGCCTGCGCGAAGGCGGGTTCGATGTCTTCCGGGTTGAACACGCGGATCGCCTTGCAACCCAGGCCTTCCACCACCTTCACGTGGTCGACGCCGTAGCCGTTCAGCTCAGGGGCGTTGACGTTGTCGAAAGCGAGCTGGACGCAGTAGTCCATGTCGAAGTTGCGCTGCGCCTGGCGGATCAGGCCCAGGTACGAGTTGTTCACCACCACGTGGATGTACGGCACCTTGAACTGCGCGGCCACCGCCATCTCTTCGATCATGAACTGGAAGTCGTAGTCACCAGAGATAGCCACCACGTCGCTGTTGGGCGAGGCCACCTTCACGCCGATGGCGGCGGGAATCGTCCAGCCCAGCGGGCCTGCCTGGCCGCAGTTGATCCAGTGGCGCGGCTGGTTGACCGACAGGAACTGCGCAGCAGCGATCTGCGACAGGCCGATCGTGCTCACGTAACGCACGTCGCGCGGGAAGTACTGGTTCATCTCGCGGTACACGCGCTGCGGCTTGATGGGCACGTTGTCGAAGTCCGAGCGACGCAGCATCGTGCGCTTGCGCTTCTGCACGTCGGCGTTCCAGCTCTTGCGGCACGGCAGCTTGCCGGCGGCCTTCAGCTCGCGGGCCACTTCAATGAACTTCTCCAGTGCAGCCTTGGCGTCCGACACGATGCCAAGGTCCGGGCCGAACACGCGGCCGATCTGGGTCGGTTCGATATCGACGTGAATGAACTTGCGGCCCTTGGTGTAGACGTCGACGCTGCCCGTGTGGCGGTTGGCCCAGCGGTTGCCGATGCCGAACACGAAGTCCGAAGCCAGCAGCGTGGCGTTGCCGTAGCGGTGCGACGTTTGCAGGCCGACCATGCCGGCGTTGAGCGGGTGGTCGTCAGCCAGCACACCCCAGCCCATCAGCGTGGGCACCACAGGCACGTTCACCAGCTCCGCAAACTCGACCATCAGCTTGGCCGCATCGGCGTTGATCACGCCGCCGCCGCACACCAGCAGCGGGCGCTCGGCCTGGCACAGCATCTCGATGGCGCGCTCGGCTTGGGCACGCGTGGCGGCGGGCTTGTAGACCGGCAGCGGGCTGTAGGTGTCGGGGTCGAATTCAATCTCGGCGACTTGCACGTCGAACGGCAGGTCGATCAGCACCGGACCGGGGCGGCCCGAGCGCATCAGGTGGAAGGCTTGCTGGAACACGCGCGGCACCAGCGCCGGCTCGCGCACGGTGACGGCCCACTTCGTGACCGGCTTGGCGATCGACTCGATGTCGACGGCCTGGAAATCTTCCTTGTACAGACGGGCGCGGGGCGCCTGGCCGGTGATGCACAGGATGGGAATCGAGTCTGCCCAGGCCGAGTACAGGCCGGTAATCATGTCGGTGCCTGCCGGGCCCGACGTGCCGATGCACACGCCGATGTTGCCGGGTTCGGCACGGGTGTAGCCCTCGGCCATGTGCGAGGCGCCTTCAACGTGGCGGGCCAGCACGTGGTCAATGTTGCCGGCGCGGCGCAGCGCCGAGTACAACGGGTTGATGGCGGCACCAGGCACGCCGAAGGCGGTGGTGATGCCTTCTTTTTCCATCACCGCAACTGCGGCATCAATCGCTCTCATCTTCGGCATGGGGTGTCTCCAGGAAGGGGAAGGTGGGAATCAGTTGGAGCTGATCCTATTCCCGCATGCCGATATGGATAAACGCAGATTTCGTCAGTTGATTGCTAACTCAGAATACCGAATAGATTTGCGTGCCGCACCAATACCAAGGCAATCAACATGCCGGAAAGCCTTGTATTCAAGCCATTTTTAGGCACGTTTGTGCGACGCAATAATTCGACGCGACACGCTCGCATCGATCACATCGTCGTCCACCATTTTTGCCATTCGTCATAAGTGATATGCGCCAGAAAGTCGCAATCCAGGTACGGAATGCTCACTAAAATGGTCAGACATTGCGAACTGGAATGATGGAATGGACAAGCTCAAGCAGATCGAAGCGTTCATCGCCGTGGTGGAACACGGCAGCATGGCCGCCGCCGCGCTCACGCAAGACGTGACGCCCGTCATGATCGGACGCCGCATCAACGCGCTGGAAGCCCGCCTGGGCGTGAAGCTGCTGCACCGGTCAACTCGCCGCATTGCGGTGACGGAGCAGGGCGCGGTGTTCATGGAACAGTGCAAAAAGGCGCTGGGCGAGCTGGACCGCGCAGAACTGCTGGTTGCCGAAGGCCGCCACAAGGCGACCGGGCACCTGATCGTTTCGGCGCCGGCTGCCTTCGGCCGCAAGCACGTCGCGCCGCATGCGCCGGACTTCCTGCGCGCCAACCCCGACGTACGCATCTCCTTCAACCTGACTGACCGCGTGGTCGACCTCGTGCGTGAAGGCTACGACGTGGGCATCCGCATTGGCGGTGCGATCGATCCGAACTTCGTGGCGATCCGCCTGGCGTCGAACAAGCGCGTGGTGTGCGGCACGCCCGCGTACTTCGCCAAGCACGGCGTGCCCCGCACGCTGGATGATCTCGAACGCCACAACTGCCTCGCCTTCAACCTGCAGGGCGGCCAACAACGCGGCTGGTATTTCCAGCAGAACGGCAAGGCCGTCACCGTGAAGGTGAACGGCAACCTCGATTGCAACGATGGTGAACTGCTGCACCGCTGGATGGGCGAAGGCCTCGGCCTGGGGTGGCGCTCAACGTGGGAGATCCAGCCCGAACTGGAATCCGGCGCGCTGATGACCGTGCTGGACGACTACGCGCTGCCCGACTACGACATCCTCGCCGTGTACCCGCAGCAGCGGCCGGTGCCGGCGAAGATCCGCTTCTTTATCGAACACCTGAAGACGGTGTATGGGCAGGCGGGGTATTGGTCGCGAACGAGTTGAGCGTGCGGAAATGGATGACGGTTCCTAAACTTGTCATCAGATGCGCCGCGGGTGGCGCGCTCAATGCCGGAGACTGAAGATGCTACACAGAACCGCAGTTGTCGGCGCTCTCATGCTCAGCACCTCCGCCCTGGCGTGCGATCTGACCGGGCTTGAGCACCCGCTGGTGTTCTCGCCCGGCGAGTCTGCGCTGCCGACCACCGAAATCCTGAAACTGGCGGAATGGGATTCGCAGCTCAAAGAAGATTTTCACAGCGGCGGCAAGTACCGGGTGCGCTTGCGGGAGGCGTCCGAGCCTGCTTCCGACCCAGAGCTGGCGGTGCTGCGCCTCAGAAGCATTCAGGCCGTGCTGGACGCTGTCGGAATCGAAGGCGACAAAGTCGAGTCGTCTGAAGCCGATACGCATCTACGTGCCGTGGAACGCGAGGGTGTCGCCCCAAAAATGCCGACAGCCGCCTACGTAGTTTTCCAACCGGACTGTCAGAACCCCTGTTGCGCGGGCTCCGCGCCCGCCGCTCCGCTCGCTCCCGAGCGATAAGCGCTAGGTAATCGCCACACGCCCCTGCGTCAAATCCCGCAACGTGACCCGCGCGGCCGCCTCGTCCGTCACCGGCAATCGCACAGTGAGTGTGACGCCCGCATCGTAGGCGGCATCCAGCAGCGCATACCCGCCATCATCGATCCAGCGGCGGATGCGCGCTTCATCGGCGTAATCGGTAGCGAGGGTGAGCGTCGTGCTGGCGATGCGCTCCACGCGTTCAGCCTGCATGAGCGCGGTAGCGATGGCATCTGTGTACGCGCGTACAAGACCGCCTGCGCCGAGCTTGACGCCGCCAAAGTAACGCACCACGGCGCCCAGCGTGCCGTCCAGATCATGATGGCGCAGCACTTCCAGGATGGGGCGGCCTGCCGTGCCGGAGGGCTCGCCGTCATCGGACATGCCGGACTGGCCGCCCGCCAGGAGCGCCCAGCAGACGTGTGTGGCAGAGGGGTGTTCGGCGCGCAGGCGTGCAATGACGTCCATGGCGGCGGCCCGGTCTTCAACCGGCATTGCCAATCCGATAAAGCGGCTCTTCTTGATTTCCAGCTCGGCAGAAACCGGCGCGCGCAGCGTGTACGTCGGCACGCGCGGTCAGGCGAGGAGGGCGGCTACGAGATCCGTCGCCCGGCCGCCCGGCGATTCGAACTTGAGCGACGCCTCGGTGTGTGCCATGTGCTCTTCCATCAGCGCGATGGCGCCTTCCACGTCACCGCGCTTGGCGGCGTCCAGGAAAGCAGTGTGTTCGTCGGACGAACGCACGGCGTCGTACGTCGACTGGTACATCATCGTAATCACCGAGCTGCGCGCGGAAAGCTCGTAGAGCATTTCCTTGAGCACGCTGTTCCCGACCACGTCGGCCATCAGAAGGTGAAAGTCGGCCATCAGGCGGTTGCGGCGCGGGACGTCAGACAAGTCGCCGCTTGCCGCCACCTTGTGTTCTTCGGCTAGGTGCTTCTCCAGCCGCTTGTAATCGGCGGGCGTCGCTTTGGCGATGAACTCGCGTACCAGCGCCACTTCCAGCACGCGGCGCACGGCAAACACTTCGCGCGCTTCGGTCTCATCCGGCTTGGCCACGAACGCACCGCGATCCGGCTCCATGCGGATCAGCTTGTCCTTGGCCAGCATCAGGAGCGCCGCGCGAATCTTCGTGCGGCTGACGTGGTAGACCCGCGCCAGCGCCTCTTCGCGCAGCTTGGTGCCCGGCGGCAGCCGATGCGCGACGATCGCCTGGGCGATGTCATCGGCAATGCCTTCGGAGGAGATGTCGGCGGCGGTGGTTTCGGTCATGGCGCCGATTTTACCGCCGTCCGACAGTAGCGCCGCTTCAGGCATGCGGCAGCGTGTGGGCGGCCTGTGCGGCCACACCGTGGCTGTGCGCAATCGCTTCGCCTTCTTCGGTGATGTCGATCTTGCCGTCGAGCACCGCATTGGCGCGCACCCGGTCGATGTCCTTTTCCCACGCCGCGATGACGACCGTGGCGACGCAGTTGCCGATCAGGTTGCCCAGCGCACGGGCAATGCCGATGAACCAGTCGACGGAGAGCACCAGCACCAGGCCGATCGCCGGAATGGCCGGAATGACCGACAGCGTGGCCGCCAGAATCACGATGGCCGAGCCCGGAATACCATGCGCGCCCTTGGAGGTGATGAGTGCCACAGCCAGGATCAGCAGCAGATCATGCAGCGACAGCGACGTGTTAGTCGCCTGCGCGATGAACACCGCCGCCAGCGTCAGGTAGATCGAGAACGCATCGAGGTTGAACGAGTAGCCGGTCGGGATGACCAGACCCACCACCGAGCGCTTGATGCCCATCTTCTCCAGCTTGTTCATGATCGACGGCAGCACCGCATCGGACGATGCCGTGCCCGCCACCACCACCAGTTCGGCGCGCAGGAAACGGATCAGCTTGAAGATGTTGAAGCCGGCCAGGCGCAGGATGGTGCCCAACACCACCACCACGAAGATTGTCACCGCCGCATAGAACAGCAGCACCAGGAAGCCCAGTTGCTTGAGCGAGCCCGCACCGTACTTGCCCACGGTAAAGGCCACCGCGCCCAACACGCCCAGCGGCGCCAAGCGGATGATCACCGCCATCATGCGGAACAGCACTTGCGAGAACTGATCGATGAACGCCACGACAGGCTTGGTGCGCTCACCCAGCATCGACAGCGCGCAACCAAACAAGATCGACAGCACCAATACCTGCAACACGTCGCCCTTGGCAAAGGCACTCACGAAGGTGTCCGGAATCAAGCCCAGAAAGAAGGTCGCGAACCCGCCTGAATGCATCTTCTCGGCGTTGGCCATGTAGGTGGACAGCGCTGCCGGGTCCAGCGTCTTCGGGTCCACATTCATGCCGTGGCCCGGTCCGAACAGATAGGCCAGCGCAATACCCAGCGCCAGCGCAATGGTGGTAACCACCTCGAAGTAGAGGACGGCCTTGCCGCCCACGCGCCCGACCTTCTTCAACTCACCGGCGCCGCAAATGCCAACGACCACCACCGAGAAGACGATCGGCGTAATCAGCATCTGGATCAGTTTCAGAAAGCCGTCGCCTAGCGGCTTGAGGTGCTGCGCGAAGTCCGGTGCCCAGACGCCCAGCGCGATGCCCAGCGCAAGAGCAATCAAAACCTGCCCGAACAACGGGCGCGTAAAGCGTTGCATGGTGAATCCTCCTTTGGATTACTGGTGTCTCAAGCCTTGCCCAATCGTCTAATTCAGTTGGTTGCGATTGTCGTCACGGCCTTGTTTCGCTCGCTGCGTCGCAACAAATTGTCGCGATGAATTGTTGAGCGTTGACGGCATCATAGGCCATCCAATTTTTGTATGCAATTTTTGAATTCACATGCTAGGATCGACTCATGCAGTCCCGCGAAGCCTTGTGTTTCCGCCATCTAAGCTGCACTTCCGGCGTTCCCATCGCTACAGTTTCGAGTGTTCTTACTCGCCGTTTTTGTTCGATGGGGCGGCCGTATAACATCCAGAGACAAATACCAAGGAGTTCCACATGGCGATGCCCACGCTCGATCCGAACGCGCCGGATTTCACGCGCCGATATCCGAACCTGGCGGACCCCCGCCTTGGCGCCGAGGCCACGTTCGCGACCGACGAATTCTTCGCGCCGAAAGACCGCATGCTCAACCCCGAGCCGGCGGTCTTCATTCCGGGCAAGTACGACGACCACGGCAAGTGGATGGATGGTTGGGAAACGCGCCGTCGCCGCAACGGTGGCTATGACCATTGCATCGTCCGCCTGGCCCGCCCGGGCGTCGTGAAAGGTGTGGATATCGACACCAGCCACTTCACCGGCAACTTCCCGCCGGCCGCTTCCATTGAAGCCGCTTATCTGCCGGATGGCGAGCCGACCGAAGCCACGCAGTGGACTGAAATCGTTCCGTCGACCACGCTGCAAGGCAACAGCCACGCCTACGTGGCCGTGACGAGCACGCAAGCCTTCACGCACCTGCGCGTGAACATCTTCCCGGACGGCGGTATCGCGCGGCTGCGCGTGTACGGCCAGCCGCAAGTCGACTGGAAGGGCGCAGACCGTACCAAGCTGTTCGACCTGGCCGCCATGGAAAACGGCGCCTACGTGGTCGAAGCCAACAACGAACACTTCGGGCCGGCCTCGCGCATGTTGATGCCGGGCCGTGGCGTGAACATGGGCGACGGCTGGGAAACGCGCCGCCGCCGCGAACCGGGCAACGACTGGTGCGTGATCGCCCTGGCCAACCCGGGCCGCATCCGCAAGATCGAAGTCGACACCGCGCACTTCAAGGGCAACTTCGCTGACCGCGTTTCCATCCAGGCCGCTCGCGTGGTGGGCGGCACTGACAGCTCGCTGAAGACGCAAGCGATGTTCTGGCAAATGCTGCTGCCTGAGCAGAAGCTGCAGATGGATCTTCAGCACTACTACGAAGCGGAAATCGCCGACCTCGGCATCGTGACGCACGTGCGCTTCAACATGTTCCCCGATGGCGGTGTCTCGCGTCTGCGCCTGTGGGGGGTGCTCGAATGAGCCAAGAGACCGTCGCACGCGTTGCGCTGACCATCGAGCCACTTACGCGCGAAGCCTTTGCGCCGTTCGGCGACGTGATCGAACTGGAAGGGGCCAAGCAATTCCCCATCAACCAAGGCACGACCATCCGCTTTCATGACCTCGCCAACGTGGATGTGGGCGAGGGCGGCCGCGCGCTGATCAGCCTGTTCCGTGGTCAGCCGCGCACGCTGCCGTTCGAGGTCAAGATGCTGGAGCGCCATCCGCGTGGCAGCCAGGCGTTCATCCCGCAGAACGACAAGCCGTATCTGATTGTCGTGGCACCGGCCGGCGAGCTGGACCCGTCCAAGTTGCGCGCGTTCGTCTCGCGCGGCTGGCAAGGCGTGAACTACGCGCGCGGCGTGTGGCATCACCCGCTGCTGGCCCTGGGCGAGGTGAGCGATTTCCTCGTCGTCGACCGTGGTGGCGAAGGCCACAACTGCGACGAGCAAGACCTGGCCGAATCGGTGTGGTTGACCGCCGAGGCCATGCAGGCCGCGCAGTAAGCATCGCGTCATCCGCGTCAATCCTGAGCCCCCGCACAACGGGGGCTCAGTCACTTTCAATCTCCGTCCCACTACAAGCAGGGAGACATCGACATGACCCAGGCTCAACTCGCCACCCCCGGCATCGATGCGGACATCCGCGCGTTTGTCGCGGCAGCGCACGCGCAGCAGATTGATTTCCTGCGCGAGCTGGTGAAGGTGCCGTCGGACAACCCGTCCGGCGATTGCGCGCCGCATGCCGCGCGCGCCAAGGCGCTGCTGGAGGCGCTGGGCCTCACGGTCGAGGCACATGCCGTGCCGCAGGCGCAGGTACGTGCCGCCGGCATGGTAAGCGCCACCAACCTGATCGTGCGTCACACGTTCGGCAGCGGCGGCCCCACGGTCGCCATGAACGCACACGGCGATGTCGTCCCGCCGGGCCTGGGCTGGACGCACGACCCGTACCGGGGCGAGATCGTTGAGACCGAACACGGCCCGACCATGTTCGGCCGCGGCGTGGCGGTGTCCAAGTCAGACTTTGCCACCTACACGTGGGCGCTCCTCGCGCTGATCGAGGCGGAAAAGCGTGGCGCGAAGCTCAACGGCACGGTCGAACTGCACTTCACATACGACGAAGAGACCGGCGGCGACATCGGCCCGAAGTGGCTGCTGGATCAAGGCCTGAGCAAGCCCGATTACGCGATCTCGGCGGGTTTTGCTTATGGCATCACCTCGGCGCACAACGGCTGCCTGCACGTGCAGGTGACGGTGCGCGGCAAGCAGGCGCACGCCGCCATGCCGCACACGGGCATCGACGCCATCGAGGCGGCCACGCATATCCTGCAGGCCGTGTATGCATATCGCGCAGAACTCGCAACGCGTAAATCCGCCGTGCCGGGCATTGACCACGCAACGCTCAACGTCGGGTTAATCCAGGGTGGCATCAACACCAACGTGGTGCCCGATCTGGTGACGTTCCGCGTTGACCGCCGGATGATTCCCGAAGAAGCCGGCCGCGATGCAGAAGGCGAACTGCGCGCGGTGATCGAGCGCGCGGCGGCAGAACGGCCGGGGATCGAGGTTTCAGTCGAACGCATTCTGCTGGCGGAGCCGCTTGCTGAACTGCCAGGTGTGGAAGCGCTGATTGGCGCGCTGCGGCGGAATGCCTTGGCCGTGTTTGGCGGGGATGTGCCGGTGCATGGCGTGCCGTTGTATACCGACGCGCGGCATTACACGGCGCATGGCGTGCCGACGGTTCTGTATGGCGCAGGACCGCGTACGTTGATGGAAGCGCGTGGGCACAACACGGATGAAAACCTGCGGTTGAATGATCTGCGGGGCGCGACTGTGGTGGTGGGGTGTGCTGTGGGGGAATTGTTGGGTGGGTGATTGTTGTTTTGTTTTTGTCTTGGTGGTCCATCCCCCTTTCGTTCCCTGCCGGGACCGACCTACTTTTCTTTGTCTTGCCAAAGAAAAGTAGGCAAAAGAAAGGCGCGCCCGA
>NZ_JBGLYZ010000033.1:0-60252 GCF_047304345.1 Ralstonia sp. Ralssp135 | reverse complement strand
TGTGCGACAACCGCGGCGCGGATTTGTTCAGCCTGCGTCACAACTATAAGGATTGCCCTTTGCGAAACCTTACGAAGCAAATGTCATGCAGAAGACATCGTGCCAAAAACACCGCTCCTACACTGCGCCGCAGACCGCTCGCTCAGGGCGGCCCCAAGGAGACGACACATGCGCTACGCCAACAAAGTCCTTTCCGTGGACGAGGCCATCGCCCACGTCCGCAGCGGCAGCCGCCTGATGCTGGGCGAATTCGTGGGCGCCGGTGAGCCGGCCTGCTGCATCGAGGCGCTGCTCGCCAGCGGCATCGGGCAACTCACGCTCATCACCAACACGCCGGGGCTGCGCGGCGGTTTTCTCAAAGCCCGGCTGTTCAGCTCAGGGCAGCTCGCCGAGTTCATCGGCACGCACGTCGGTACGACGGATGAATCGACGCAGGCTTACCTGACCGACGCTGTGCGCGTGGCCGAGTTCTTCCCGATGGGCACCTGGGCCGAGAAAGTGCGCGCCGGGGCGCTGGGCCTGGGCGGCGCGCTCGTGCCGGTAGGCGTGGGCATCCTGGACCAGCCCGGAATGTTTCCCAAGCGGGGGGCGCCCAAGCCGACGATCACTGTCGACGGCATGACCTGCTTCGTGGAGCCGCCCCTGCGCGCCGACGTGTCGATCATCAAAGGCTGGCGCGCCGATACGTTCGGCAACGTGGAGTTTCGCGGCACGGCGCTGCAGAACCAGCGCGATATCGCCATGGCGGGCGACTACACCATCGTCGAGGTGAACGAGATCGTGGAAGTCGGCACGATCCCGCCCGAGCGCGTGGGCTGCCCCGGCGTGTTCGTCAACGCGGTGGTGCAAGGGCTGTCTTTGGACGAGCAGCACGCGCTCTACAAGCACCACTGGTCCAAGCTCGGCCGCCTGCCCGCTGCCGCCGAAGCCTGATCGTCGATCGCCACAACCAGGAGACCGCCATGCAAGCTCTGCCCGAAACGCCCAAGCAACGCATCGCCGCCCGCTGCGCGCAAGAACTACGCGCGGGCGAAGTCGTCAACCTTGGCCTGGGTATCCCCACGCTCACGGCCAACTACCTTGACGCCGATGCGGGCGTCATCTTCCATACCGAAAACGGGGCCTTCGGCTTTGGCGGACGCCCCGCGCTAGACGCCATCGACAGCGACTTCACCAACGCCGGGTGCGAGCCCATCACCCTGCTGCCCGGCGCGGCGCTCATGGACCTCGCCACGTCGCTGGGCGCAATGCGCAACGGCTACATCGACGTGACCATCCTCGGCGCGTTGCAGGTGGACGCGCAAGGCAACCTCGCCAACTGGGCGTGCGATCGCAACGGCAAATGGTGGCCCGGCATTGGCGGGGCGATGGACCTCTGCTACGGCACGCGCAAGGTGATTGCCGCGCTGGCGCACACCGACAAGCACGGCAACTCCAAGATCCTGCCGCGCTGCACGCTGCCGCTCACGGGCCAAGGCTGCGTGAAGGTCATCGTCACCGAACACGCCGTGTTTGACGTGACCGATGCGGGGCTTGTGCTGCGTGAAATCCTCTCGCATGCGACACTCGACGACATTCGCGCCATGACGGCAGCGCCCTTCACGCTGGCGCCGCTGCTGCAGATGCGCGCTGCCTGAGGAGACTGCATGCCCGCCACCGTCGATTGGTTCTTCGATGTCATCTCGCCGTTTGCCTACCTGCAGCTTGAGCAATTCGATGCGCTGCAGGAAGCCAACGACATCGTCATCCGCCCACGTCCGCTGGTGCTCGGCGCGATCCTGCACCACTGGGGGCAGAAAGGCCCGGCCGAGATCAGCAGCAAACGCGTGTTCACGTACCGGCATGCGCTGTTTCGCGCGCAGCAGCTCGGCATTCCGTTTCGCATGCCGCCCGCGCACCCGTTCAACCCGATCAAGGCGCTGCGGCTGACGATTGCGATGGGCGGCTCGCTCGATGCCGTGCGTGCGGTGTTCCGCCATATCTGGCGCGACGGCAACGATGTGGCTTCGCCGGAGGGTTTTGCCGCGCTGTGCGAAGCGGTGGGCTTTGCGGAGGGCGCAACGGCTGTCGAACAATCCGCCGTAAAAGACGCGCTGCGTGCGCACACCGATGCGGCTATCGCGCTGGGCGTGTTTGGGGTGCCCACGCTGGTGCACAACGGCGAGCTGTTCTGGGGTGAAGACGCCACCGAGATGTTTTTGCAAAGCCTGCGCGCCGACTGGCTCTCCACGCCCGAAGTGCAACGCGTGAGCACGTTGCCGGTGGGCATTCAACGTGGCTGAACACGACACGAATTCGCGCCCCGGCATCAGCCGCGCACGGCTGGCACATATTGCGGCGTGGTCGATTGAGCTGCCCCCGGAAGAAGCGGAACGCGCCTGCGCCGGCATAGTGGAAAAAACCTATGCGCGGGGCGCCTGCATCTGCCCGAAAAACACATTGCTGGAAAGCTGGACGGGCGTGGTCACGGGCCTCATCAAGATCGGCACGGTGTCGCCCGAGGGGCGCAGTGTCACGTTCACGGGCGTGCCGGCCGGCGGCTGGTTTGGCGAGGGCACGGTGCTCAAGAACGAGCCACGCCGCTACGACATCGTTGCGCTGCGCGACACGCGCATGGCCTTCATGGACCGCGCCACTTTCATGTGGCTGGTGGAAAACAGCGTGGCGTTCAACCGCTTCCTGGTGAAGCAACTCAACGAGCGGCTCGGGCATTTCATGGCGCTGCTCGAATATGACCGGCTGCTTGATGTCACGCCGCGCCTGGCGCGTTGCATTGCATCGTTGTTCAACCCGGTGCTCTACCCCGGGGCGGGCGACCACCTGGAGATCACGCAGGAAGAACTTGGCCTGCTCTCCGGCATGACGCGGCAGGTCGCCAACCAGTCGCTCAAGGCCCTGGAGAAAGACGGCGTGGTGCGGTTGGAATACGGCGGCGTGACGGTCGTCGACCTCGATCGGCTGCGCAGCTACGGCGCCTGAAGACGCCGTCTTTATTAACGAATCTTCATCCGGCGCAGCGGGTCGCACCCGCTAGAATCGCGGCACAACAAGACAAGATCGTTACGCTGCGGCATGCGCCCCGCGCGTCCGCAGCCGGAAGAGGGAACAAGGCAACGCACACCGTGCGTGCCTGCATCTATGCTGCCGATTCATCTGCTTTCCACCGGCAAGGCGTTGCCGGAACACCAAGTCACGTCCGCTGAGCTGGATGCCCGCCTGGGCCATCGGGCGGGGTACGTGCGCAAGAAGTCCGGTATCGACGTTCGCCACCATGCCACGCTTGCGGAGCACCAATCGGAGCTTGCCGGCGCTGCCGTGCGCGATGCGCTGCGCCGCGCAAACGTTCCTGCCGCCTCCATCGACCTGTTGATTTCTGCCTCGGGCGTGCAGGAACAGGCGCTGCCCAACACGGCCACGCGCATCTTGGAGCCCGCAGGGTTGCCGGCAGGCACGCCCGCGTTTGACGTCAACGCCAGTTGCCTGAGCTTCCTGACGGCGCTGCATGTGGCAAGCAGCCTGCTGACCACTGGCGCCTACAAACGCATTGCCGTGGTGGCGTCCGACCTGGCCTCGCGCGGCATCGACTGGGACGATGCCGAGACCGCGTTGATCTTCGGCGATGGGGCCGCGGCGGTCATCGTTGAAGCGGCGCCTGCGATGTCCAGCAAAGGCATTCACGCTTACCGCATGGAGACCTACCCCGCCGGCAAGGCCTATTGCGAAATCCCTGCGGGCGGCACGCGCCGCAACCCGCGCACCGGCGCGCAACCCACCGATTACCTCTTCCACATGGACGGCAAGCGCGTGTTCAAGCTCGCCTCGCAACTGATGGACGGCTTCCTCGATCGTCTGTTTGCGGGCAGCCATTACACGCTGCGCGACATGCACGTCGTCGTGCCGCACCAGGCAAGCCACCTTGGGATGCAGCATTTGCGCAAGCGCCTGGGCGTGCCGGAAGCCAGCGTGGTCGACATCTACGCGCAGCACGGCAACCAGGTGGCCGCATCGATTCCCACCGCGCTGCATGAAGCGGTGACGCGCCAACGCATCGAGCCCGGCAAGCCGGTTCTGCTGGTTGGCACGGCCGCCGGGCTGACGCTGGGCGGCATGGTGCTGACACTATGACCACGCTTGTGACGGGGGCCACGGGCGGGCTCGGCCGCAACGCGGTCGATGCACTGCTGGCACAAGGCGCAGGCGTACGCGCGACGGGGCGCGACGCCGCGCAGCGCGAGGCCTTTATCGCACGCGGTGCGGACTATGTACCGGCCGACCTCGCACGCCTGACGCCGAGCACGCTCGATGCGCTGCTCGATGGTGTCGACACGGTGTGGCATTGCGCAGCGTTGTCATCCCCTTGGGGCGCGTACGACGACTTCTACGCGGCCAATGTGCGCGCAACGGCCGCTCTGGCCGAAGGCGCCGTCAAGCGTGGCGTCCGCCGCTTCGTGCATATCTCCACGCCGTCGATCTACTTCGACTTCCAGCATCACGCCGATCTGCCCGAGAGCTATCGTCCTGCGCGCTTCGCCAATTATTACGCGGCGACCAAGATGCTGGCAGAAGCGGCCATCCAGCAGCAGGTCGCCACACAGAACCGCACGCACTTCGTCATCCTGCGGCCGCGTGGGCTGTTCGGTCCGCATGACCGCGTGGTGCTGCCGCGCATCCTGCATCTGCTGAAACTGCGCGGCGGCGTGCTGCCGCTGCCCCGTGGCGGCGCGGCACGTATGGATCTGACCTATCTGGAAAACGTGGTCCACGCCATGCAGTGCGCCACCACGGCAGATGCGCCTTCCGGCGCCGCCTACAACATCACCAACCACGCACCGGCCACGCTACGCGATCTGCTCGATCAACTGCTGGGGCAACAGCTCGGCCTGCGCTACCGCATCCGCGCCGTGCCTTATCCGGCCATGGCATTGGCCGCACGCGCCATGGAATCGGCCAGTGCCATCACGCGCCGCGAGCCGCTGCTCACACGCTACAGCGCCGCTGCCCTGCACTACGACATGACGCTCGCCAACGACCGCGCGCGCATCGAACTTGGCTACGTGCCGCCCATCGACATGGCCGAAGGCATCCGCCGCACGGCCCACTGGTTACGCGAACATGGCAACGTTGTCCGTTTTTGAAGCCGGTTACTGCACGCACACCGCGTGCGTGGCACTGCGCGGCTCAGGCTTGCGCACATGCGCGTTTCCCGCACGCGCATGGCTGATCGAAGCCGCCGGGCGACGCTGGCTGTGGGACACGGGCTATGCCTCGCATTTTCATGACCACACGCGCAGCGGCCTATTTGCCATCTATCGCAAGGTCACGCCGGTGTATTTCGATACATCGGAATCCATGGCAGCACAGCTCGCACAACAGGGCATACGCACCGCTGACCTGCATGGATTGATCGTCTCGCACTTCCACGGTGACCACGTTGCCGGCCTGCGCGACTTTCCGGGCGTGCCGGTCATCTGCTCTGGCGAGGGATGGATGCACTTGCGTGCGCTGCGAGGCGTTTCCGCGTTACGGCGCGCTTTCGTGCCCGGGCTGATTCCCGAAGATTTTGAAACGCGTACGCGCTTTGTCGAACAGTTCGAACAAGTTGCGCTGCCGCCAGAGCTGGCGCCATTCACATCCGCCTGGGCCCTGCCCGAGAGCAACGGCGACGTGCTGCTTGTGCCGCTGCCCGGCCACGCTGCCGGACACCTCGGCGCGTTCGTGCGCACGCATGAAGGCTGGGTGCTGCTGGCCGCCGACGCTGCCTGGTCACCGCTGAGCTATCGCGAGCTGCGCGGGCCGTCGGTGCTGGCGTATTCCATCATGGAAGACCGCCACGCCTACTTCGATACGCTGCGCAAGCTGCACGCGCTCGATGCCGGCGGTCACGTGCGCATCCTGCTCACGCACGAGGGTGCACTGTGACGACGTTGCACCGCCTGCTGTGGTCTTACTGGCAAACGCGCCGGTTGCGGCTGCCTGATCGCGCAGCGCTGCAAGCGCATCAGCAGCGTCAGATCGCGCGCTTCACGCAACGCGTGCTCGCCCGCAGCCCGTATTTCCGCCCGTTTGCATCGAAACCGATGCATGAATGGCCGTTGATGGACAAGGCCACGATGATGGCCAATTTCGATGCCATGAACACGGCCGGCCTGCATCTGGCCGACGTGCTCGCCTGCGCGCAACAGGCCGAGCAGTCGCGTGATTTCCGGCCGATGGTGGGGGCCTATTCAGTGGGCTTGTCGTCCGGCACATCCGGCGGACGCGGCGTCTTCGTCGTCAGCCCGACCGAGCGCGCGCAGTGGGCCGGCATCCTGCTCGCCAAGCTGTTGCCCCGCGGGCTGTTGCATGGCGAACGCGTCGCGCTGTTCCTGCGCGCCAACAGCAATCTGTACACGGCCGTGCGCAACCCGTGGCTGACGTTCTCGTTCTTCGATCTGTTTGCGCCGTTCGATTCGCACCGCGCGCCGCTGGAGGCATTGCAGCCAACCATCATCGTGGGGCCGGCGCAGGTGCTGCGTGCGCTTGCCATGGAGAAGTTGGCCGGCCGGCTCGACATTGCGCCGGTGCAGGTGCTGTCCGGTGCCGAAGTGCTGGAGCCGATGGACCGCGCGCTGCTTGCGCAGGCCTTCGGCAGCGTCGGCGAGGTCTATCAGGCAACCGAAGGTTTCCTGGGTGCGACCTGCCCGCACGGCACGCTGCATCTGAACGAAGCGCACGTGCACATCGAGCCGCAATGGCTGGACGCGCGCCGCTTCGTTCCCGTCATCACAGATTTCACCCGCAGCACGCAGCCCATCGTGCGCTACCGGCTGGATGACATCCTCATCCGCCGCGACCCGGCGCTTGGGGCCTGCCCGTGCGGCAATCCGGCCATGGCCATCGAGCGCATCGAAGGCCGCTGCGACGACACACTCGTCCTGCCCGCACTGGGCGGCGGCTCCGTCACGCTGTTTGCCGACGTGTGTTCACGTGCGCTGGCCCAGGCGCTGCCGCTGCATGCCGATTACCGCCTGGTGCAAACCGATGCGTGCACGCTGGCGTTGTCCATCCACCCCGCAGACGCCGACATTGCCCGCGCGTGCCAGGCGCATCTGGCGGATGTCTTCGCCTGCCAGGGCGTCGATGCATCGCGCGTAACCTGGCACGCCACGCCCGAGCGCATCGCCACCGATTTCACCACCAAGCGCCGCCGCATCGTCCGGCTCACTGCGCGAGGAGCGGCACGATGAGCCCGCTTGCCACGCGCCTCCGTCATATGGCCTTGGGCTGGTGTTCGGTAGGCCTCGTCTATGGCCTGTGCGGCGTGCTGCAAGGCGTGGGCACGGTTGTGCCGGAAACCGCGTTAGACCACGCGATTCCGTTCAGCACGTCAGGCATCTGGCTGTACGTGTCGTTCTTCGCGCTGATTCCGTTGGCGTATTTGCTGGCCGACATGTCTCGCCTGCCCTGGCTGGAACATGCCATGCAGATGAGCGCGCTGGTGAGTGGTGCGGTGTTCCTGCTGTGGCCGACCACGCTGCACTATCCGCCGCTGGCCGATGCATCGCTGCCGGCCAGCGTGCAACGCATGCTGATCGCCGTGGATTCGAGCCAGAACTGCCTGCCCTCGCTGCACGGGGCGCTTACGTTGCTCTCGGTGTGGGCGCTGGCCGATTCGCGCAGGCCGATGCGCACGGCGCTCGCCGCAGCTTGGGGGCTGGGCATCCTGTACGCCACGATCCAGACGCGCCGGCACGTCGCACTTGACCTGTCGGCAGGCGTGGCCGTGGGCGTGCTGTGCGGCGCGGCTGTCCGTCTATGGTTGGCGCGGCGCGCGTCAACGCTCTCCATCGAACCGGTGTCGACATGAATGCCTTTGCCCTGCCGCTTGCATTGATGCTCGGCTGCGTGCTGCTGGAACTGGCTGCGCTGAAGTGGTGGCGCGGCCAACCGGTGCCGTGGCGCGACGTCATCCTCAATCTGAACTCGGGCCACGTGCTGATGTGGCTGTGCCGCGGCGGGGAGGTAGCGGGCTTCACGTGGCTGTATGCCCATGCCAGCCTGCATTGGGTGGATGGGTGGCATCCGATTGTGGGCTGGGCCTTCGCCTTTATTGCATGGGATCTGGGCTTCTACTGGCTGCACCGCATGCACCATAAGCTGGGCTTTCTGTGGGCGATCCATGCGGTGCATCACGAGGGCGAGCATTTCAACCTGTCGCTGGGCGTGCGTAACGCGTGGCTGTCTTCGCTGACATCGCTGCCGTTTTTCGTGCCGCTGGCGCTGCTGGGTGTCACGCCGGAAATGTTCGTGGCGGTGTCCGGCCTGCATTACTCGGTGCAGTTCTACAACCACTGCGGACTGGTCGGCCGCTCGGGCGTGCTGGACCGCTTCATGGTCACGCCTGCCAACCATCGCGTACATCACGGCTGCAACCCGGAATACATCGACCGCAACTTCGGCGGCACGCTGCTCCTGTGGGACAAGCTGTTCGACACGTATCAGCGCGCGCTGCCCGACGTGCCGATCCGCTACGGCGTGCACAGGCCCACCCACAGCGACAACCCCTTCTGGGCCAACGTGGTGCCCGCATTGCAATGGCTGGGGTTGCGCACGCCGCAGCTGCAACGCGATACGCGCGCCACGCCCGCCGGCTGGATCGCCACCGGCGGTGTGCTGCTGTTTGGCGTGGTGATCGACTACGTGCGCACCGATGGCCTGTGGCCCGGGCATTGGCAAGCGGTTTGGTTCGCGCTCATCCTGCTGCTCACGCTGGCGCTGGGCGGCTTGTCGGATGGGCGCGCCTGGGGCCGCTGGCTGTGGCCGCTGCTGGCGCTTGCACTGCCCGTGTTGATGATCGGCGCATGCGGCGCGGGCGATGCGTTGTCCGACACGTTGGCCGTTGCACTCGGGTTGCATGGCCTAGTCTGCGGACTATGGCACGCGCTGCGCGCCGAATCGCCGCTTTCTTCATCGCCGCATGCCGAATCTCGCTAAGCTCCGCTACGCTTCACCGCGCTCGTCGTCGCTGGCCGACGATTTGCGCCGGGCCGCGCATGAACATCTGCAAGCAAGCGGCGACCACCGCTTTGCCGATGCGAGCCTCGTCGCCAAGGGCGCCTTCCTTGTCGTAGTTTCTGCACTGCTGTATGGGGCCATGGTGACGGCCAAGAGCACGATGATTTTCGTGCTCGCCTATGTGGCCTTTCCGTTCATCGCGATGCTGCTGGCGATGAACGTGCTGCACGACGGCGCACACCGCGCGCTTTCCCCCTGGCCATGGCTGGACCGCTTCCTGACACGCGTGACTGCCATCCCGCTCGGCATCGAACCGGCCTATTGGGCGGTGCGCCATGTGCACTATCACCACGCGCATGCCAACGTGGAGCACTACGACCTGGACACCGCCGCCAACCGCTTCCTGCGGCAGACGCCTTTTCAGCCGTGGTATCCGCATTTTCGCTACCAGCATCGCTACTGGCCGCTGATTGCCGCGCTGTCGTTGCCGTACATCAACTGGATCTACGACTGGTCGGATCGCCTCGGCCTCACGCCGCTGACCACAGACCGCGTGTTGCCTGGCCTGCGCGGCTGGGCAACGTTCCTGTGTGCCAAGACCTTGCACCTGCTGATTGCCGTGGCGGTGCCCGCATGGGTGGCGCATCAACTTGGCCTCGGCTGGGGCTGGGTGGCGTTCAGCTACTTTGCAGGGCAGATGCTGGCCTCGTGCGTGCTGGTGGCGCTGATTCTGGGCACGCACTGGGCAGACGTGACGTTCTATCTGCCGCCCGAATCGGGCCAGTTGCCCCACACGTGGCACGAGCATGCATTCCATACCGCCTGCGACTGGCAACCGCAGCCGGCGTGGATCGGCTATTGGCTTGGCGGCTTGAACTGGCACCTGACGCATCACCTCTTCCCGACGTATAGCCACCGGCACTATCCGGCGCTGGCAGCATGTGTGGCGGAGGTGGCGCGCGCCCATGCGCTCGACTACCGCGCGCTCACCTACCGGGAGTTGCTGACCGCGCAGCAGACTTTCCTGCGCGCCATGGGCCAACGCCCGAACTGACGCGCAGACAACACGCGCGGCCTTAGTTGCGCGCCTCGACCGCGTGCACCGCATCGAGAATCACCTTTGCCACATCCTGCGGCCGCGACTGCTGCGGGACGTGGCTCGTCGGCAGCGTCGTCACCTTGGCGCCAATCTTCCTGGCCATGGCACGCTCCAGATCCGGTTGAATCATCCGGTCGTGCGCGCTGACGATGAACCACGACGGCTTGCTCTGCCACGCCGCCACCGTGGTGCGCTCGGCAAATGCCGTCGCCTTGATGGGCCCTTGCGTGGCGGCCATCACGCGCGCCTGGGCAGCGGGCACATCCTGGGCAAAGTCGCTCGCCAGCGCCTCGGCAGGCAGTGACAGATAGCCGTTGGCATCAGCGACGAGCTTGCTGATGCCCGGCGCGGGCGCGTAGTCCTTGCCCACCTCTTCCGTCGACTGCCCGGCGTCCGGCGCGAACGCGGCCACATACACCAGCCCGGCAACCTTGCTGTCGGCGCCGGCTTCCGTGATGACCGTGCCGCCCCACGAGTGCCCCACCAGCACGACCTTGCCGGCCTGGTTGCCAATCGCCCGGCGCGTTGCAGCCACATCGTCAGCCAGCGAGTTCAGTCCGTTCTGCACCGCCCGCACCTTCACGCCCTTGGCCTGCAGCAGCGGGATCACCTTGGCCCAGTCGGACCCATCGGCAAAAGCGCCGTGCACGATCACGACGGAAGGTTGATTGGCATCGGCCGCCGTAGCGGCAAAGAGGGGCGCACTGGCGGCCATGCCAAGTGCCAGCGCTGCGATGGAGACGGCTTTGCGGTTGAACATGTCGGGTCCTTGTTATCTGTTCGGTTCTCGGTGGGATGGGGTGTGCGCGAGGCTGCCGCTTCAGGCGTGCGCACCGTCGTAGTACGGATTCGCGCTGCGGGCGCCATCGGTGTAGATGTCGGTGGCACGCGCGCCGTCCGTATAGACATCAGACGAACGCGCGCCCTCTGTATAGGCGTCCACCGCGCTTTGCACGGCGCGGGCGCCATCGGTGTACGGGTCGCGTGCGCCGACTGACGAAGCGGCTTGGGCCCCGGCAGCTGCCACAGCGAGTACAACAAAAGCGAGGGTCTTGGCGAGATTGCGGGTCATGATCGATTTCCTTTGAACGGTTGGTTTGGGATTGCGCGGCCTGCCGGTGCTTTGCGTTGCGTTGGCCCGGCGTCGTGGCCACGGAATGCATTTAAGTCGCCTGACGTATCCGGCACGTAGCGATGTGCTAGCCGTTTTGTCTGGGCATGTACCGGAGCTGCCGCCGGATACAAACGCATACAAAACCCCGTCCATCGATGCCCGTTGCTACAAAGCAATACAAATCGGCGGCATCGTGAAACCGACCGGATACATCGCAGGCGCCCAATGCTGGAAACGAGGCAAACAAGACCCCGCCTCGTCATCCATCCTTGATCACTGGAGCCCTCATGCAACCGACCCGATTGACCGCAACGTTGCTCGTACTGGCAGGCGCCCTGGGCGCGCACAACGCGTTTGCGCAAGCCGCAGGCCTGCATCGGACCGATCTCGTCCACCACGACCTGAGCGTGCCAGGTCGCGAAACCCTGCAAGTGCGCGTGGATTTCGATGAGCGTGCATTCGCCCCCGCGCATGTCCACCCCGGCGAGGAAATCGCCCACGTCCTGCAAGGCACGATCGAATACCGGCTGGATGGCCAGCCTCCCGTGACGCTGCAGACCGGCGATTCGTTGTTCATCCCGGCCGGCATTGCGCACTCGGCAAGAAACGTTGGCAGCGGCAAGGCATCGGAACTGGCCACGTATGTCGTGAAGTCCGGTGAGCCGCTGGTCAAGCTCGTTCACTAATCCCTGCCCCAACCACCGCAAAGAGAGAACCCCCATGTCGAACCCCGTCAACCTCCGCCGTCGCCGCCTTCTGGGCACCACCATCGCCAGCATTGGCGTGCTCGATCTCGGGCTGGCCGAACTTGTGCATGCACAACCGGCACCGTCCCCCAATGCAAGCGCGCTGCTGGCCGGACAAGCCAACCCGTTCGGCACGCTGCAGCAGATCGATGCCGGCGTGCTCAACATCGGCTACGCAGACCTTGGACCGAAGAACGGCCCCGTGATGATCCTGCTGCACGGCTGGCCGTATGACATCTACAGCTATGCAGAGGTGGCGCCCGCGCTGGCGGCGGCAGGCTATCGCGTGCTGGTGCCGTATCTGCGCGGCTATGGATCGACGCGCATCCGCTCCGCAGACACGCCGCGCAACGGGCAGCAGGCAGCGCTGGCCGCCGACATCATCGCGTTCATGGACGCATTGAAGATCAAGCAGGCGCACTTTGGCGGATATGACTGGGGCGCGCGCACGGCCGACATCATCGCGGCGCTGTGGCCGGAGCGCTGCAAGACGCTGGTATCTGTCAGCGGCTACCTGATCGGCAGCCAGGAGGCGAACCGCAAGCCGTTGCCGCCGGCCGCGGAATTTGCGTGGTGGTACCAGTTCTATTTCACGACGGAGCGTGGCGCGCAGGGTTACGCCGCCAACTGCAAGGAGTTCAACCGCCTGATCTGGAAGCTTGCTTCGCCCACGTGGAAGTTTGACGACGCCACATACGACCGCAGCGCCACCGCATTCGACAACCCCGATCACGTTGCCGTCGTCATCCACAACTACCGCTGGCGCCTGGGGCTGGCGCAGGGTGAATCGAAGTACGACGCGCTGGAACAGCGCCTGGCCACCGCGCCGGCCATCGCGGTGCCCACCATCACCATGGAAGGCGATGCCAACGGCGCACCGCACCCGGAGCCGTCAGCCTATGCGAAGAAGTTCACGGGCAAGTACCAGCACCGGAACATCGGTGGCGGCATCGGGCACAACCTGCCCCAGGAAGCGCCAAAGGCGTTTGTGCAGGCCATGCTGGATGTGGCGCACCTCTGAACCGCCAAGCCCTTTGACGCTTCTGGCTCACAACGCCGAGAGCAACCCTTCGGGTAATCCGCGCGTGAGGGCCAGCAGCGTCATCACGGCCGGCATGGCTGCCGCGGCCATCACCGTCTGGGCGGCGGTGATGCCGGCCATGAGCGGCGCGTCCCCGCCCAGTTGACGCGCCATGATGTACGACGAGGATGCCGTGGGCAGCGCTTGGAACAGCAGCGCCACGATCAACGCAGCATCGGTCAGGCCGAGCGCGTGGCCAAGGGCGAGCGTCAACACGGGCATGGCCAGGAACTTGATGACCGACGACACCAGCACCGGCTGCGCCCACGAACGCACGCCGCTGAAGTTGAGCGCGGCCCCCACGCACAGCAGGCCCAGCGGCATGGACGCCATCCCGAGCGCACGCACCGCCGGCTCGATCGCCACGGGCATCTGCAGCCCCAGCGCCTGCATGGCAATGCCCAGCGTGCAGGCCACCACCGGCGGATTCGTCACGATCTGACGCACCAGCGCACGCCCACTGAGGCGTACCGCGCCATAGCGGGCGAAGACCAGCACGCACAGCAGATTGACTGTCGGCACAATCGCCGCGTTGCACACCGCCGCCAGCGCAATCCCCTTGGCGCCGAAGATGCCCGTGGCGAGCGACACGCCTACATAGTTGTTGAACCGCACGGCCCCCTGAAACACCGAGGTGAACGCCGCGCCATCCACTTGCATCCACGGCCGGCCCAGCATTAGCGCAACTGCCACGAGCAATGTCGCACCAATCAACGTCAGCACGAGCGGCAGCACAGGCAGCGACTGCATGTGCGCCGTGGCCAGTCCGTGCATGAATAGCGCGGGCAAGAGGACGTAGTAGCAGAGCCGCTCAGCCTGCGGCCAGAAGGTTTCGGCGAGGAAAGCGGAGCGCTTGAGCCAATGGCCGAGCGCCACCAGAAGCGCAACAGGCGCGAGAGCGAGCAGGATTGCAGCGGTCATGGCCGTGCTCCTGCACCGTGGCGTGCCCGCAATGCGGGCGAGAAGCAGAGGAGCGTGCAGAACGGCATGAGGTGCTCGGCGAGAAACAGGAACACCGCCAAGCTATCACGCAGTCACAGCAGCAATAATTGTTATTTATCTGGCGATCAATGAGAAATTCTCATTGCAGAAGCGACCACGGCATCGGCCAATGCCTGGGTAAAGCGCTGTGCAGTCCGCGATTGGTGTTCAAGCAGTACCACCGCGCGGTGCAATTGCGGTTGGCCGAACGCCAGCCGGGCAATGGGCGGCAATTGCGTCAGTTCGGAGTCGGATAGCGCCACCACGGCGGCGCCCAATCCGCTTGCCACCATGCGCACGATCGTGTCCTTGTTGTCGAGCACCATCTCTTCACGCACCCGCACGCCCAGGCGCCGCAGTTCCGAAGCAATCATGCGGCCGGCCCAGGCCTGCGCATCAAAGCGGATAAACGGCAGCTCGGTCAGCAGCGCGCGCGCATCATGCTCGGCATATTGGGCGGGGGCGAGCAGCCAGAAGCGGTCTTCATAGAGCGTTGTCCACACCAGTTCCGCCGGATGCGGCCGCACGGGGTGCGAGGTAATTGCGGCGTCGAGTTCGCCGTCGGCCACGCGCTGTGCAAGCTCGGCCGACATGCCGGCGGCCACGTGCACGCGCAGACCCGGATGCGCCGTCCGCAGGGCTAGCAGCGCGTTGGGCAGCGGCCCGGATAGCGCGGTCTGGATGGCGCCGATGCGCAACCGCCCGACCAGCGCCCTCTCATCGCTCAGCGCATCGGGAATGCGGTCATACAGCGCGAGGATCTGTTCGGCCTGGGCGAGCACGATGCGGCCCGCCTCTGTCAGCGCGGGCTCGCGGCGGGAGCGGTCGAACAGGCGGACGTTGAACTCCTCTTCCAGCGATTTGACCTGCAGGCTGACGGCCGACTGCGTGAGCCCGATGGCCTCGCCGGCACGCGCAAACGTGCGGTGGCGGGCGATGGCAACGAGCGTTCTCAAGGCGCGGAGAGACATGGCGGATACGAGGTTCGATCGGGTGCAGATAGCGCATCGTACCTCTCGCCACATCGGCCCGCCCTCCAGGGCAGTGAGACAACCCGCTTACGCCAGCATGGCAGCCAGCGCAGGAGGCAACCCGCGGTTTGGCTTGTGCGGCGGACGCGCAAAGCTGCCTTCCGCCGCTCCGTTCGGGGCAAGCGCAATCAGGCTCTCGCAATGGCGGATGGCGCTGGAGACGCCGTCCACCACCGGCACGGGAATGCGGTCTTTGAGTGTCCGGGCCAGCCCGGCAAGCGGTGCGCCGGCCACGATGATCACGTCAGCGCCGTCTTCACGCACTGCCTGCAGGCTAAGTTCCTCCAGCCGTGCCGCATGGTCTTCCTGCACGCTGCCGATGTCGCGCAGCGGCTGCTGCAAAGAGCGCACGCTCGCCAGCCGCGACGACAGCCCATTGGCGGCTACGCACTCGCGGTACCACGTCTGGATACGGTTCGAAATGGCGATGATCGAAAAGCGCTGGCCGAGCAGGCAGGCGCTGGCCAGCGCCGCTTCTGTCATGCCGACCACCGGCACGTTGCACAGCTCCTTGATGCCGGCCAGGCCCGGATCCCCAAACGCCGCGACAACCACGCCGTCGAATTGACCGGCATGTTCGGCGACGACGCACGCAGTGGCGTAGCCGCCCACCAGTGCTTCGAAGCGCGTTTCGATATAGGCCACGCCAAATGGCGCCGTCGCCATCGTGAGGGTGGTGCCGGGTGACACGGAGCGACGCGCCTCGGCATGAATCAACTCCGTCACGCTCTCGGAGATATTGGGATTGACGACCAGAATACGCATGATGAAATTTTGAGAACCCAACCAAAACCGTCAAACCAGCGACGGCGCGCCCGCCGGCAGGAACTGCCCGCGCCCCGGTGCCGGTTCGAGGTACTTGCCGTTTTCGACCAACATCTCGCCGCGCGAGAAGCAATGCACCGGCCAGCCGGTCACTTCGATGCCTTCATAGGGCGTGTAGTCGACCGCGTGATGCAACGCATCGTTGGTGATACGCACGCGGCGCTCCGGATCCCACAGCGTGATGTCGGCATCGGCCCCCACGGCAATCGTGCCCTTGCGAGGGTACAAACCGTACAGCCGTGCCGGGCGATACGACGTCAGCTCTACAAACTGGTGCAGCGACAGCTTGCCGCGCGCAACGCCATCAAACAGCAGCGGCAATCGCGTCTCGATACCGGGTACGCCGTTGGGAATATGGTCGAACGGTTGCGCCTGACCACCAAGCTTCTTGCCTTCCGGGTCGTCATAGTTGAACGGCGCATGGTCGGAAGAGAACACGCTGAACACGCCCCCTGCAAGCGCGCGCCAGACAGCCGCCTGGTTTTCCGGATCGCGCGGTGGTGGGCTGCAGACGCACTTGGCACCTTCGTAGCCATCGTCACCTTGCAGGCCCATGTCTTCGGCGGTCAGGTAGAGGTATTGCGGACAGGTCTCGGCCAGGATCTGCAAGCCACGGCTTTGTGCCCAGCGAATCTGCTCGATGGCTTCCTTGCCGGAGACATGCACGATCAGGATCGGCACGTCCACCAGTTCGGCAAAGGTGATGGCACGGTGCGTGGCCTCACGCTCCACGGCAGCCGGGCGTGACAGGCCATGGAAGCGTGGCGAGATGCGGCCTTCGCCGACCAGCTTCTCGGTCAGCCAGGAAATGCAGTCGGCGTTTTCCGCATGCACCATCACGAGGGCGTTGTTCTGCTTGGCCACGTCCAGCACGTCGAGCATTTCGCGGTCGGACAGCTTCAGGTCGTCATACGTCATGTAGACCTTGAACGAGGTGTAGCCCTGGCGAATCAGCTCCGGCAGTTCGTGCTTCAGCACGTCGGGCGTGGGATCGGCCACGATCAGATGAAAGCCATAATCGGCCACCGCGCGGCCCTCGGCGCGCCGGTGGTAATCGGCCACCGCCGCCTTGAGCGAGCCGCCCTTCTCTTGCGCGGCAAACGGGATCACCGTTGTCGTGCCACCGCAGATGGCCGCGCGCGTGCCGGTAAAGAAATCGTCGGCCATGCGCATGCCGTCGGGCATGGGCTGGTCGAGATGACAATGACCGTCGACGCCACCCGGCAGCGCCAGCAGACCGCTGGCATCCATCTCTCGCGCGCCGCGCGGCAAGCCGTGGCCGAGCACGGCGATGCGGCCATCGCGCACACCGATGTCGCAGCTAAAGCGATCGGACGCGGTCACCACATCCGCATTGCGGATCACCAGGTCGAGTTCCGTGGACATGCTTAGCGCTCCTTCATTCCGTTAAGCAACGTCCGAGAACAGGCGGCCCCAGCCACGCAGCTCGCGCGTGTCGACGCCTGCGAGCCGCAGCGATTTCCACACGACGGTCGAGATGGTGTCGTACACGGGGATGCCCGTTTCCGCTTCCAGCGCTTCAACCAGGTGAGCGGCGCGCAGGTTCGTGCAGAACGTGGTGATGGCGGCCGGCTTTTGCTGCGCCACGTCGCGCACCAGGGTACGGATGGTGTCTTCTTCCACGTCGGCAAAGCTGTGGTTGACGTGCAAGTCCAGATGGCGCTCGGCCACGCACTTGAAACCGTGGCGCGCATAGTTCTGCACGATGCGCTGCTGCACGTCGTCCAGATACGGCGTAACGAGCGCGAAATCGCGTGCGCCGGTTTTGGCCAGGATCTCGTTGAGCGCCAGCACTGACGTGGTGGCCGGAATGCCGGTGGCTTCCGTGATCTGACGGCACAGCGCCTCGTCTTTCTCAAAGCCGAGCCACCCCGATGACGTGCCGTTCCAGGCAATCACGTCGACGTGCGCGTCGGCCAGCAACTTGGCGGCGTTCAGGATCTTCTCCAGATCGAACTGCCCAAGCGCCTGGTCGCGCAGCGAAATTTCCGTCACGGTAAAGCGCGAGAAATGCGCGCTCACATTGGGCAGGCCGCTCACCATGGCGCTGGTAATGGGTTCCAGCGCCGTGTTGGACGATGGCGTGAGCATGCCGAGCTTGATGCGTTTTGTCATGGGAGTCTTCTTCGTGGTTTGCGCGCCCCGGTGCACGCAAGTGTGAGCATCGGGGCCAGCTTGTTATGTTGATGAGTACGGTGCAGCTTGTGGTGAGCAGTCGGAAGCAAACGCCGCGCCGCAGGCGCGAATGGCGTTGGCTGACGTTAGTTCATCGCGCCTCAGACCGGCAGCTTCTTGCTGTAGTCGATCAGCAGCGTCGAGCAGATGAAGAGGCCCGCGCCGGCGGCCGCAAACAGCATCAGCGCCATGTCGTACGAACCGGTCGTCTGCACGATCAGGCCGACGATGATCGGCATGCCGACCCCGGCGAAGTTGCCGCCCAGATTCATCGTGCCGCCCAGGAAACCCACACGCTTGCGCGTTCCCAGGATCGACGGAATGCACCAAAACAGGCCGCACCAGCGCAGGAAGAACAACGTGGTCGACAACAGAGCCACCACAACGGCCGGCTCCTTGAAGCGCGCTACCGTGTAGATGGCGATCGTGGCCAGTACCGAAGCAATGCCGAACAGCGTGCGCAGCACCCGGGCTCGCGATGCCCCGGTGGCCATCCACTTGTCCGCAATCCATCCACCCACCATCTCGCCCACAAAACCGGAGAAGAACATGGTGAACACGGCACCGCCCATCTCCTTGATGTCCAGCCCATGCACCTTCGACAGATAGGTCGGCATCCAGGTCAGCAGACCGTAGAACAATGCGTTGAAGCACATCCAGCCGAAGAACATGCCCCACACCGAGCGGTACTTGAAAAAGTCCAGCACGTTGCCGCTGACAGCGGCGGGTTCAGCAGCCTGGTCGGCGGCATGTGCATCTTCGATGTAGGAGGCTTCAGCATCATTGACGGACGGATGCTCGCGCGGGTGGTTGCGGATGTACCACCACGAAAAGAGGCCCGCCACCATCGTCCCGATACCAGCCACCACGAACGACGTGCGCCATGAATCGAATTCGGCGATCAGCCCGGCGATGATGAGTGCGCCCAGTGCCGCGCCCAGCGGCGCGCCGCCGTCGAGCAGCGTGGCACCGCGACCGCGTTCGTTCTGCGTCATCCAGATGGCGTTGAGCTTGCCGCCGGCGGGGTAGATGGGCGCCTCGGCCGCACCCAGGCCAAGACGCGTGACGAGTAGCGGCACCCAACCGGTACACAGCGCCGCAATGGATTGGAAGAAGCCCCAGCCCAGCGTGGCGCCGGCAATCACCACACGCGGCCCAAAGCGGTCGGCCAGCATGCCGCCCGGAATCTGCATGAGCGCGTACGTCAGAAAGAACGAACTCAGCAGTAAGCCTTGCGCCGCCGGGCCGATGTTGAATTCCTTCGCAATCAACGGCATGGCGACCGACAACGATGCGCGGTCGACGTAGTTGATGGAAATCAGCATCAACATCATCAAGAAAATCTTCCAGCGCACAGAGCTCTTCGTCTCCGTTAGCGCCATGGCCGGGGCCGGGCTTGTGGTTTCCATTACGCGTGTCTCCTGGTAGCTCCGGAAGTCGTTTCGGAAAACGGGCTTGGGGGCCGGTCTTGACGCCGATCCGCCCCAACTCCGCCCACCGAAACGACCTCCCAAGTCGATTTGATTGGTTTGTGTTGCGCAACGTGGCCGAGTATAGGATACGTAATCTGTAATTACAACATCTGTAAGTTGTTGATTTTATTGACTGTAAAAAGCACAATATCGGTGTGTGATAGCCTTTTGTGGTGCATCTTCCCCATTCTGGTGACGTCTGTGACTCAACCGCTGCTCCAATCCCCTCGCCTGCGAACGCTCGGCATGTCGGCCGAAATCGCCTCACGCCTGCGCACCCTCATCGAAGAAGGCGAGTTGCCGCCCGGCGCCCGCATCGACGAGCGTGCGTTCTGTGAAATGTTCGATGTTTCCAAGACGCCGCTGCGCGAGGCGCTCAAGGTGCTGGTGGCCGAGGGTCTGGTGCTGCATCGGCAGTACATCGGCTACCGCGTCGCCCCGCTCGATCTGGATGAACTGCGCGCAACCTTCGAAACGCTGCATGGGCTGGAATTCACGGCTGGAGAACTGGCGGCGGCGCGGTTGTCCGAGGTGGCTCTGGCGCGCCTGGAACGCAAGCACCAGGCAATGCTCGACGCGCACGCGGCGGGCAGGCGCACCGAGTACTTCCGCATCAACCAGGAAATTCACCAGCTCATCATTGATGGCACGGCCAACCCTGTGCTGGCCGGCATTTACGCGACGTTGATGAGCAAGGTGCACCGCGCGCGCGGCGCGGCCAACGCCGACACGCTGCGCTGGCAGGAATCGCACGAAGAACACGAAGCCATCATGGCCGCCCTTCGCGAGCCAGGGCGCCCACGCCTGGCACAGGTGCTGCGCCTGCACTCGGAGAACACTGCCAAGGAAGTGCTGAGCGTCGTGGCAAGCAGCCTGGCCGAGGCCGGGCGCCCGACCCGATCGACCAAGGAAGCCCCCAAGAAAGGCGCGCAATGAAACTCGTACGCGTGGGGGCGCCCGGCGCAGAACGCCCGGGCCTGATCGATATGCAAGGCCGCGTGCGCGACCTGTCTGGTGTGGTTGGCGAACTGGGCCCGCAGCAGTTGTCCGGTGCTGCCCTCGCGCAGCTCGCGGGCGTCGACATCGCCGCCTTGCCCTTGATGCCGGATAGCCGTTTTGGCGTGCCATGGACCGGTATCGGCAAGATCATCGCGATCGGCCTGAACTATGCCGACCACGCAGCCGAGGCCGGCTTGCCCCCCCCCGCAGAACCTATCCTCTTTCTCAAGGCAAACAGCGCTTTGAACGGCCCCAATGATGCGGTCATGCTGCCGCGCGGCTCTGAAAAGACCGACTGGGAGGTTGAACTCGGTGTGGTGATCGGCAAGACGGCGAGCGATGTTTCCCGCGAAGAAGCGCTCTCACACGTTGCCGGCTATTGCGTGGTGAATGATGTGTCGGAGCGCGAGTTCCAGCTTGAGCGCGGCGGCACATGGGACAAGGGCAAGGGCTGCGACACCTTCTGCCCCGTCGGCCCGTGGCTGGTCACGCGCGACGAAGTGCCCGACCCGCAAGCGCTTGGCCTTTGGCTCGACGTCAATGGCGAACGTGCACAGCGGGGCAACACGGCGACCATGGTGTTTGGCGTGGCGCATCTGGTGAGCTACGTCAGCCGCTTCATGACGCTGCACCCGGGTGACCTGATTTGCACCGGCACGCCGCCCGGCGTGGGCATGGGAGCCAAGCCCCCGCGCTATCTCAAGGCCGGTGACACCATGCGCCTGGGCATCGACGGCCTTGGCGTGCAAACGCAGACGGTCGCCGCCTACACCAAAGCCTGAACATGCGGCGCGGCCGGCTTAGCGTTGCGCCGCCACCAGCTTGCGCATGGCATCCACCAGCTTCGGATCGACCGCGCCCAGCGTATTGGTGCGCGCGGTGATGCGCCCTTCTGCGTCCAGCAGCAGGATCGTGCTCGAATGGTTGAAATCGCCATCTGCCAGGCGCCGGTATTGCACGCCCAGCAGTGCCGCCACCTCGCGCGTGCCGCTGGCGTTTGCGCGGGCGACTTGCCAGCGGTCGTCGGCGCCATGCGCGTTGGCCGTCTTCTTGAGCGCCGCAACGGAATCACGCTCGGGGTCGACCGTCACCATCAGCACACGCACGCCGTCGTGCGCAGGCTTACCGCCCTTGGCGAGCGTCGCGCGAATGGTCTCGAAGATCATCGGGCAGACCATCTGGCACGACGAATAGAACATGCTCACGAGTACCGGCTCGCCGCGCAGGTCTGCCAGGTGGAAGACGCGGCCGTTCTGGTCGGTCAACGCCACGTCAGATTGATACAGCGAGCCCGAAGCGACGGGCCCGGCAGCAAGCGCGGCGGCTGCGGCACCGGCCAGCATAAGTGCCACGAAGGCACGGCAAAGTTGCTTAAGAAGCGTCATGGACGTTCTCCATTGATGGATCGGGCGCAGCGAAAGCCAAGGCTTCCCGTGGCATCGGCGCCCTCAAGTGATGACAGCAACGCCACGCGCATCAGCACGGCGTAGCTGTCGCGGCGCACGATGCTGATGGCACCGGCGCCGCAAAACTTCTGCTTGTCGGGGTCGCCCTGCGTGCGGCTATCCCCGGCGATAAAGAGTGCGTTGAAATCGTCGACCCATTCCCAGATCAGGCCGTGCAGATCGCGCACGCCATGGACATCCGCTGGGCCGCCAACGGGTGGCAACACACGCGTGGCGGGCCGTTCGTACCAGCCGAGAATGCGTTGCGCCCATTGCGGGTCGTCGCGGGCGTCAGCACGTGTTGCGTCGGCGGCAGCGGCGGATTCCCACTCAAGCCACGTCGGCAGGCGCGCGCCTTCGCTTTCGCAATAGGCACGGGCCGCAAACCAGCTCACGCCAGTCACCGGCGCTTGAGGTGAGGCTTGCGCATCGGCGTGCGTCGCATCGGCCCAGTCGGCAAGGTAGGCCTTGCCGGCAAAGACTTGCGGCACCCGGCCGCGCTGCCAGGCCTCGTGACGTTGCACGAAGCCCTGGAACTCACCGATGGTGACCGGCGTGGTGCGCAACTCAAACGGCTCGATGCGCACCCGCTGCGGCTGCCCCGGTGCGTTCTGGGGCAGCACGCTGTCGAAGTCGCCGCCGGGCAACCGCACATAGGCGGCGCCCTGTGCGGCAGCGCTAGCCAGCGCCATCAACATGGCAGCAAGGTGCAAGGTCAGGCGGCCCATGGTCGTGCAGATCCGGTCAATGTTCGGCCACGGCCTTGGCAGGCGCCGGCTGGGCACGTACCTTCTTCACGTCGTCTGCGCTCACGCGGCCACCGGGGTTGTCCCAGCTGTTGAGCACGTAGGTCAGGATGTTGGCGACCTCGTCGTCATTGAGCTGCGTCATCGGCGGCATGACGGAGTCGTATTCCTGCCCGTTGACCTTGATCTTGCCGTTCAGGCCGTGCAGCACGATGTTCATGGCGCGCTTCGGATCTGCCGCCAGGAAATCCGACTTGGCAAGCGGCGGGAACACGCCCGGCAAGCCGGCGCCATTGCCCTGGTGGCACACCGAGCAGGTACCCGCAAACAGCGCGCGGCCAGCCTGCACCTGATCCTGCACGGTCAGCGTGCCGCTCACCGAAGCCTCGGTCGCCTTGGTGACGGCGCTCATATTGGGTGCCGCACGATCGCCCAGGTACACCGAATCCAGTTCCTTGCCGGAATACACGAGCTTGTTCTCCGGGCCATCCACCTTGAGGATCGCCATGGCGCCCTTGTTGAAGGCTCGGAAGATCGAGTGGTCAACCAGCACATAGCTGCCGGGCACGCGCGCGGTGAACTTCACAACCGCCGCGCCACCCGCCGGGATCAACGTGGTCTGCACGTTCTTCTGCACGTTGGTGCCGCCCTCGTAGCGCACCTGATCGAAGATGGCGCCGATCACGTGGAAGCTGGAGACAAGGTTGGGCCCGCCGTTGCCAACGAAGATGCGCACCGTTTCACCCACCTTGGCGTGCAGCGCCTTGTCGCCGGTAAGCGCACCTTCGGCACCGTTGAACAGCACGTAGCTCGGGCGTTCGTCGATGGCCTTTTCCATGTCGAATGGCTGCAGGCCCTTCTCGCGGTACTTGCCGGCCGTGTAGAAATCGCCCTGCATGACGTAGTACTCGTGATCAACCTTGGGCAGGCCTTCGGGCGGTTCGACCAGGATCAGGCCGTACATGCCGTTGGCGATATGCATGCCCACCGGCGCGGTGGCGCAGTGGTAGACGTAGATGCCCTCGTTGAGCGCCTTGAAGGTGAACTGCGATTCATGGCCAGGTGCGGTGAAGCTCGATGCTGCGCCGCCGCCCGGCCCGGTCACGCCGTGCAGGTCGATGTTGTGCGGCATCTTGCTGCTTGGGTGGTTCTTGAGGTGGAACTCCACCGTGTCGCCCTGCCGCACGCGGATGAAGCTGCCGGGAACGGTGCCGCCGAACGTCCAGAAGGTGTAGCTGACGCCTTCGGAGATCTGCATTTCCTTCTCGACCACTTCCAGCTCCACGATGACCTTGGCTGGATAGTTCCGGTGAACCGGCGGTGGCACAAGCGGCGGGCTCGTTAGGACGGCGTGGATCGGCTCGCCACGCGGCGGTCCGAAGTCACCCGGCAACTTGGCGCTGGCGGCGCGGGCCGCAGTGCCCGCAAGCAGTGCGCCCAGCACCACAGAAATCAAGCCCGCGCGCATCAGGCTGCGGACGGTGTGAAGACGGCTCATTTTTTTCTCCCGTGTATCGGTCTGGTGTCGTCCGCTCCACGTTAGGCCCCGGAGGCCATTAGGGCTTTGATACAGCGCAAACGAAAACCGGCCCCGACCGGTACATCCACCGCACCGCGTGGCGCGCAAGCCCAGTCGTGGCGTGATTCGCCACATCAAGATACCCATAAAACAAGCATCTGATATACATCAATAACACCGGAGATTCCCCTCAGTAATATAGTTGCATCCTTAATGCATCTTTTTGATGCGACACCCACAGAGGGAATCCCCATGACACAGTCCGCCTCCACCATCCAGCTCGACCTCCGCGTGCTGGCGCCGCGCGAGCGCCATCCGCTGATCTTCTCCGCCTTCGGGGAACTCGGCATCGGCCAGAGCCTGGAGCTGATCAACGATCACGATCCGCGCCCGCTGCAGTCGCAGTTTCAAGTGGAGCGCCCGGGCCAGTTTTCCTGGGACTACCTGGAGCGCGGCCCCGGCACGTGGCGCGTTGCCATCACCAAGGTGGCATCTGCCGCCAGCGCTGGCCACTGCTGTGGTGGTTGCGGTGGTGGCGCCTGAACTTCCGATTGCATCCTGCAAGGAACCTTGTCATGAAAAACAACCAAAGGCTATGGCGGTGGCTCGGCCTGATCTTCATCCTGTCGTTCGGAGCATTGGGCTATCTGGGCCGGCAGATCTATCTGGCAGCGCCGCCGATTCCGCATGCCGTCGTCACCTCTGTGGGCGAGGTGCTCTTTACCGGCGAACAAATCCAGCGCGGCCAGGAAGCCTGGCTGGCAGCCGGCGGCCAGCAGCTTGGCACCGTCTGGGGCCACGGTAGCTACGTTGCGCCTGACTGGTCTGCCGATTGGCTTCACCGTGAAGCCACGGCGCTGCAAGCCATCCGCGCGCATCAGCAGTTCGATACCGATGCGCCGTTGACGACCGTGCAGCAAGCCGCCGTCGACGCCAGCGTAAAAGAGGAAATGCGCCGCAATACGTACGACGCAAATCACGACATCCTGACCGTGTCGCGTGAGCGCGCAGAGGCCATCCGCGGTGTGTCGCAGCACTTCGAGGCCCTGTTCGGCACCGATCCGTCGCTGGCAACGCTGCGTGATCAATACGCCATGGCTACCGGCGTGCTGCCGGAGGCGGCCGATCGCGAAGCCCTAGCTGCGTTCTTCTTCTGGACGTCGTGGGCCGCCGCTGCCGACCGCCCGGGCGAGACCGACATCTCGTATACGAGCAACTGGCCGCATGAACCGCTCGTGGGCAACACCATGACCGGCGGTGCCGCCATGTGGTCGATGGTCAGCATCGTGCTGCTGCTGGGCGGTATTGCCGCCATGCTGTGGCTGCACGGCAGCAGCAAGCACGAAGAGGAGGCTGCGCCGCTGCCGGCCGATCCGTTCCTCAACGTGGTTGCCACGCCGTCGATGAAGGCCACGCGCAAGTACTTCTTTGCCGTGATCGGCCTGATGCTGGTGCAGATCGGCATGGGCGCCATCACCGCGCACTATGCGGTGGAAGGTGAATCGTTCTTCGGGATTCCCCTGGCGCAGGTGCTGCCGTACGTGATCAGCCGCACCGTGCACACGCAGCTTGGCGTGCTGTGGATTGCCACGGCGTGGCTGGCCACAGGCCTGTACATTGCACCGCTGCTGTCGGGGCGTGAACCGAAGTTCCAGAAGCTGGGCGTTGATGTGCTGTTCTGGGCGCTGATCTTTATCGTGGTGGGCTCCATCGCCACCGGCTGGCTCGGCACGCTGCAGCATCGCGGTGCGGACTTCGGCTTCTGGGTCGGTAACCAGGGGCTGGAATACACCAGCATGGGCCGCGTGTGGCAAATCTTGCTGTTCGTCGGCCTGCTGTTCTGGGTCGTGCTGCTGGGCCGCGCGCTGTGGCCGGCACTGAAGACGCCGTCGGAATCGCGCGGGCTGATCGCCATGGTGTTCCTGTCGGCCACGTGCATCGGCGGGTTCTATTCGACCTCGCTGGTGTGGGGCCAACACACGCACTATTCGATGATCGAATACTGGCGCTGGTGGCTCGTCCACCTGTGGGTCGAGGGCTTCTTTGAAGTGTTCGCCACCGCCGTCATTGCGCTGATCTTCACGCGCCTGGGCCTGATCCGTGCCACCAGCGCCAACCGCGCCATCGTGGCCGAGACGATCGTGTTCCTGTTCGGCGGCATCCTGGGCACGCTGCATCACCTGTACTTCACGGGGACACCGACCTCGATCATCTCGGTGGGTGCGGTGTTCTCTGCGCTGGAAGTGGTGCCGCTTTCGCTGATCGGGCTCGAAGCGCTGCAGAACTATCGCCGCACGCAAGGCACGCCGTGGCTCAACGCCTACAAGTGGCCCGTGCTGTGCTTCGTGGCCGTGGGCTTCTGGAACACCGTCGGCGCCGGCCTGCTCGGCTTCGCCATCAACCCGCCTGCTTCGCTGTACTACGTGCAGGGTCTGAACATGACGGCCGCCCACGGACACGCCGCGCTGTTCGGGGTGTACGGCATGCTCGGTATCGGTCTGATGCTGTTCTGCCTGCGCGGCCTGTATGCGCGCAGCCTGCATGCCGATCGCCTGCTCAAGCCCGCGTTCTGGGGCCTGAACATCGGCCTGGCAATGATGGTGTTCATGTCGCTGTTGCCGGCCGGTATCTACCAGGCCTGGGCCAGCGTCACCAAGGGCATGTGGTACGCCCGTTCGCCGGAGGTGGTGCACTCGAAAGTGATGGAAACGCTGGTCTGGCTGCGTGTGCCGGGTGACATCGTGTTCGCCATCGGTGCGCTTGTGCTGGCTTGGTATGCGCTGCGGCTGCTGCGCCGTCCGAAGGCACAACAGACCGAGCCGCTGCCGGCTTCGGCTCGCGCCATGCGTTAATTCTTAACCGCGCAGTTCTCTCAAAAACCCGCAGGGCCCGTGTCGATTCGACCGGGCCCTGCGGGTTTTCCTGTAATGCCTGCCGCTCACAAGCTCCCTACAATGACGAGTCATATAGATGAATAGTTGACCACTTCAGATACCCCATGCCCGCCGATCTCCGCCTGCCCCGCTATCAGCAATTGCGCGACGATCTGGCCGCGCAGATCGCCCAACAGCACTGGCGCCCGGGCGACGCCATCCCGACCGAAGCCGAGCTTGCCAAGACGTACAACGTGGCGGTCGGCACCGTCCGCAAAGCTGTAGACGTATTGGTGGCCGAAGGGCTGCTCGAACGCTTCCAGGGCCGCGGCACCTTCGTGCGGCGCGCCAGCTTTGCCAGCTCCTTGTTCCGCTTCTTCCGTTTCCAGAGTGAAAGCGGCGAGCGACGCATTCCTGAGAGCCGCATCCTCAAGCGCGACGTGCTCGATGCGCCGTCTGCGCCGGCTGCGGGTCTGCAGATTGAAACCGGCTCGCCGGTCATTCGCCTGACACGGCTGCGCCTGCTGGATGGCGCGCCAATGCTGGCCGAAGAAATCTGGTTGCCGTACGACCGTTTCGCCCCGCTCGCCACGCTGGAACTCGACGCGTTTGGCGACCTGCTGTATCCGCTGTACGAATCCCACTGCGGCCAGATCATCGCCAGCGCCGAAGAAACGCTCACCGCCGAGGCCGTCAACGCAACGTATGCGCGTCTCTTGCGCATCCAGCCCGGCGATCCGGTGATGGTGATCGAACGCGTTGCGCGCGGCTACGACCGGATACCGCTTGAATGGCGGCGCTCACGCGGCGCGGCGGCGCACTTCCGATACCACGTGGATATCCGGTAACGCGCCCACACGCGGCCAGCCATACCGACAAGAAAACACACACAGGAGACAACATCATGCAGGCCAACTCATCGACGGCCCCACCGCTGCTGGACGTGCGCGGCGTCACACTGCAGTACAAGACACGCCAGCATCTGGTGACGGCCACCTACCGCGTCGACTTTCAGGTCTATCCCGGCGAGCGCTACATCCTGCTGGGCCCATCGGGCTGCGGTAAATCGACCTTGCTCAAGGCCATCGGCGGCTACCTCACGCCCACCGAAGGCGAGATCCGCCTGAAGGGCCAGCCCGTGACCAAGCCTGGCCCGGATCGCATGATGGTGTTCCAGGAGTTCGACCAGCTCCTGCCATGGAAGACGGTGAAAGAGAACGTACTGTTCCCGTTGCTCTCCACGGGCAAGCTGGGCGCGCGTGAAGCCGAAGAACGCGCCCTGCACTACATCAACAAAGTCAATCTGACCAAGTTTGCCGACCATCACCCGCACATGCTGTCGGGCGGGATGAAACAGCGTGTGGCCATCGCCCGCGGCATGGCGATGGAACCTGACGTGCTGCTGATGGACGAGCCCTTCGCCGCGCTTGACGCGCTCACGCGCCGCAAGATGCAGGACGAATTGCTGCAGCTGTGGGATGAAACGCGCTTCACCGTGCTGTTCGTCACGCACTCGATTCCGGAGGCGATCCGCTGCGGCAGCCGCATCCTGATTCTCTCGCCGCATCCCGGCCAGGTGCGCGCCGAACTGCCGAGCCTCGCGCGCGACGATGATGATCCTGAGCGCTTCAAGGCGCTAGAAGCCGAGATTCACGACATGCTGTTCGCCCGCACGGTGGAGGAAACCCATGCAGACTGAAACGCTTTCCATGCCGGCCACCACCGACATCAGCAACCGCGCCCCCGTCTACAGCACGCCCGTGGCGTTCGAGCGTATCGGCGTGGTGGAAAAACCGCTCTCCTTTGCTGAACGCCTGTACGAGCAGGCGTGGCTGCGCAAGCTCGTCATCCTCGTCGTGCTGGCACTCGTGTGGGAAGGCGGTGCACGCTGGCTCGACAACCCGCTGTTGATGCCGACCTTCTCCGATACCGTGCAAGCGCTGTGGGCTGGCCTGGCTAGCGGCACGCTGTTTGCTCGCATCGGCACGTCGATGCAAACGCTGCTGGCGGGCTACGCGCTGGGCTTGGCGTTGTCGTGTGCGTTGGTGGTACTGGGCATCAGCAATCGGCTCGGGCAGGACTTCCTGGAAACGCTCACTGCCATGTTCAACCCGCTGCCCGCCATCGCCCTGCTGCCAATCGCGCTCGTGTGGTTCGGCCTGGGCAACGGCAGCCTGATCTTCGTGATCGTGCATTCCGTGGTGTGGGCCGTATCGCTCAACACGCATGCAGGCTTCCTGTCGGTATCGAACACGCTGCGTATGGTGGGCCGCAACTACGGGCTTTCTGGTATGGGGTATCTGACCAAGATCCTGATCCCGGCAGCGTTCCCATCCATCCTCACAGGCCTGAAGATCGGCTGGGCCTTCGCATGGCGCACGTTGATTGCATCGGAACTCGTGTTTGGCGTGAGCTCTGGCCAAGGCGGCCTCGGCTGGTACATCTACGAGAACAAGAACCAACTGCAGATTCCCGAAGTGTTCGCCGGCCTGCTGACCGTCATCATCATCGGCCTGCTCGTCGAGAACCTGGTGTTCCGCACGCTGGAAGCCCGCACCGTCAAACGCTGGGGCATGCAGAACTGAGCATTGGCGCAACGCAAGCGCCCAGACGGTTTGGCCGTACCCTGCCCTATGCGGCGCCTTGAATTTTTGTGAGCGGGCGGAAAAAAGAAGGAGGCCTGTTTGAGCGAAGCGAGTTTGCCTCCTTCTCCGCACGGTCACGGAAATTCAAGGAGTCTTTCGTCGCATCGGGCGCGCCTTTCTTTGCTTACTTTCTTTGGCAAGACAAAGAAAGTGAGTCGGCCCCGGCAGGGGACGAAACACCAGATGCACCACCAACACACAGCCATACAAACAACGACAAGGAGACAAGCAATGCAGCAACCCCGCCGCAACATCCTCCGTTTCACCATGGCCGCCACGCTGGCCACGTCCCTCTTCGGCGGCGCCATCAGCACCGCGCACGCAGAAGCCAGCGAAATCCGCATCTCCCACGGCTACGGCATCCTCTACCTGCCCATCATGGTGATGGCCAGCGAACACCTGCTGGAAAAGCAGGCCAAGGCCGCCGGCCTGGGCGACGTAAAGGTCAACTACCGCATCCTCGATGGCGGCAACGTCATCAACGACGCCATGCTCTCGGGCGCGCTCGACATCGCCTCGCTGGGCGTGCCGGGCTTCCTCACGCTGTGGGACAAGACGCGCGGCAGCGCGATGGAAGTGCGCGGGCTGTCGTCGCTCAGCTCCTCGTCGATGTACCTGATGACGCGCAACCCGAACGTGAAGACGCTGGCGGATTTCTCCGACAAGGACCGCATCGCCGTGCCGGGCATCAAGACTTCGCTGCCGGCCGTGGTGTTGCAAATGGCTGCCGCCAAGACCTTCGGCGACAAGCAGTTCAACAAGCTTGACCCGATCACCGTGCCGCTGCCGCACCCCGACGCCACCGCTGTCATGCTCGCCGGCGGCAGCCAGATCAACAGCCACATGGCTTCGCCGCCGTTCTCGTACACCGAAGCCGCGGCGCCCGGCCTGCACCGCGTGTTCAACACGGTCGACGTACTGGGCAACATCACGCTGGACATGACTTACACCAGCAAGAAGTTCTACGAGGCCAACCCGAAGCTGTCGGCGGCATTCGTGGCCGCGCTGGATGAAGCCAACGCCCTCATCGCCAAAGACAAGACCAAAGCCGCACAGATCTACATTGCGCAGTCGAAGGTGAAGAGTTCGCCGGAAGAGGTGAAGAAGATCCTGGACGATCCGGATTCGCGCTTCACGACCACGCCGGTGGGCGTCGCGCACTATGCTGAATTCATGCAGCGCGTGGGCACGCTCAAGAACAAGCCCGCGTCGTGGAAGGATGTTTTCTTCCCGACGGTGCAGAACCGGCAGGGTTCGTAACGCGAAACACTTGAGCACAACGAGCAGCACGCAGCATCCGCACGGAGGCATTTCATGGCACTACGCATCGTCCGGCTCGGCGAGCCGCGTCACCCCGACGAAGGCTTGCGTATCGGCACCGTGCGGCGACCGCCGCGCGGCGTACCCAAGGAAGAATTCGCCAGCCGCGATTTCTACGACGTCTGGATGCCGCTGCTCTCTCCCACGCCCGAACTCGTCAAGCAGGCACAGGCCGCCCAATCCGAGCACGACAAGGATCAGCAAAACAAGGGCTGGCAAACCTTCGTGCGCCACTTCCGCACCGAAATGCGCGACGGCGATGCCGCGCGTCTGCTCGACATGCTGGCCGCGCTCTCGCACCAGACCAACCTGTCGGTCGGGTGCTATTGCGAGGACGAGGCGCATTGCCATCGGTCGGTGCTGCGCGAGTTGTTGAAGGAACGTGGAGCGAAGTTGGCTCCGTGAACAAGCACGCCACTTATACAAGGAAGACCATGTCCAGCTTGCCTCAAATGCTTCGCCACCGCACCGCATCTGCCCTTCTGCTCGCACTGGCAATGACCAGTGCGCAGACAGCCATGGCGCAAACTGCGCCCGCCGCGCTCCAGCCAGCCGACGCACACCACATCGTCGCCACGCTATCGGCCACGGGGGTGCAGATCTACGTTTGCAAGCGCGACGGCGACAAGCCTCTGGCGTGGGTCTTCAAGGCGCCACTGGCGGAGCTTTACGATGCCAGCGGCAAGCTCGTCGTCAAACACGGAGCAGGCCCAAGCTGGGAAGCCTCCGACGGCAGCAAGATCACTGGAAAAGTCTTGCAGCAGGCGCCCAACACCTCGGAAGCCGGTGCCATTCCGCTGTTGCTGTTGCAAGCCACCAATGTTGCCGGCGCGGGCCTGTTGAGCGGTGTGCGCTACGTGCAGCGGCTGCAGACCCACGGCGGCATCGCACCCGCACAACCCTGCACGGAAGAAGGCCAGGAAGGCCGTAGCCCGTACCTGGCGCAATACGTTTTCCTCGACTGACGCACCGCTCTCCGAGGTGAGTGCCCCTACCCCATACGGGGGACGACGGGCTTCCTTGGCGACCCTATAACGAAGAGACGCGCGACCGGTGATTCGCCACGTCGCGCCGTCGTCATTCGTTATTTCAGGAGCACCGCCATGGGCCGCCGCTACATCGATTGCCGCGCCTTCCCCAGCGAGACCAACTGCTCGGTCGCCATCAGCGCCGACAGCGATGCCGAATTGCTGGAGGCGGCTGTGCAGCATGCCGTTTCCGTGCACAAGCACACCGATTCGCCCGAACTGCGAGCGCAACTGCAGACTCTTTTCCAGGATGGCACCCCTGCCGTGGCGCCACCAAAGATGGCCACTGCCTGATCAAAACGCGGCCGCCCCTACCGACGCGCCGACAGCGCCAGCATCAGCCGCACCACATCGCACTGGCTGTGCGTGTTGGTCTTGCGATAGACGTGCTTGAGGTGCGTGCGCACCGTGTCGAGTGAAATGCCCAGCGTACGCGCTATACAGGCTGGGTCGGAGCCGCTTGCCAGCAGATCGGCCACATCGGCTTCGCGGCGCGTCAGGTGGAATGCATCGGTCAACCACAGGCTGGCCGGCTGCGCAGGCGAGATGCCTGTGCGTGCAGCCACGCGTTGCCAGCACAACGGCAGTGCTTGCGCAAAGTGCGGCAGCAAGGCTTGTGGCGCCGCACCATGCTGCATGGATTGCGGCACGCCCGACTTGCGGTAATCGAGCCACACTGCGCCGCGCACTTCGGCATCGGCCACGGGCCACGAATCGACGCCATCACCGCGAACCGCATGCGGCAGCACGTCGGCCGAGGATGCGCCGCGCGACGCCGCCCAGTGCCACCTCCCATCGACGCGCCACCGGATCATGGCCGCAGCATGGTCCGCGCCGCACGCATCGCGCAGCACGTTCATCACGCCCACGGCATCTCCCGCACAGGCCGCCACGTAGCACTGGCGCAGCACGGTTGCCGAGGCATGAGGTGACATGACGGAAAGATGCAGCATGAAGGCAATACGGGCGCAGCGGCTTGCGACCGCGGCGCCCGTCTTGAAAGGGACTTCATTATAGGAAGCGCGCCACCTCCCGCACTGCCCCTTTTGCCCTAGGCCAGCCCGCGTTTCAGGCCAGCGCGCGACGCGACATCCAGCGCGCACGCAGATGGTCGTACGCGAGGTTGAAGAAGAACGTGTAAGGCAGGAAGAACAGCATGATGCCGATGTCGATGACGAAGGCCTCCCACAGGCTGATGTTCAACCACCACGCGCCCAGGGGCACCAGCATCACGACCAGCCCGCCCTCGAACAGGCAGGCATGCACCACGCGCACCATCAACGTGCGCGAAAGCTTGTAGCGGTGCTCCACCCGCTCGAAGATCGCGTTGAACACCATGTTCCACACCATCGCCACACCGGCAAACATGAGAGTCAACGCGCCCATGTGTGCAAGCGACACGCCCATGATCCAACTGAACAGCGGCGCGCAGATGATGGTGGCGAGCAACTCAAAGCTCAGCGCATGGAATACACGCTCGACAGGGGTTTTGGCTGGGATTTGCATGGCAACGACTCCGATGAATGGGCGAGATTTTCATCGGCGAAAGCGGGTTTTACCAATTCGATAGCATCGGTTTTTCCGATATATTGAGCCAATTCGTCTGCTCTGGAGCGATCTATGCGCCACTCCCCTGAAGCCCTGCATGCCTTTGCCGAAGCCGCCACGCTGGGCTCGTTCTCGGCGGCGGCTCGCAAGCTGGGCAAACGGCAATCGACGGTGAGCGAGGCGATCGGCAATCTGGAGATCGACCTGGGCCTCACGTTGTTCGACCGCGGCACGCGACAACCGACGCTGACCGAAGCGGGCCGCGCGATGCTCACTCAGGTGCGTCGCGTGCTCGACGCCAGCGAGCAGATGGACCGGCTGGCGGCGCAAATGGCCGGTGGCCTGGAGGCGCGCCTGACGCTCGTCGTGTCGGACACCTACCAGTCGGACCGCTATGAGCAGACGCTCGCCACGCTCGAGCAGCGCTACCCCGACCTCGAACTCGAATGCCTGATCGCCGAACACGAGGACGTGGTCGACATCATCCAGCTAGGCCGCGCGCAGATCGGTCTGGTGGCCGCGCAGGCGGCATATCCGGCCGACATCGGGTCGGCGACCATTGCAGAGCAGTCGGAGATTGGACTCTTCGTCGGGCTGCAGCACCCGCTCGCCCGATATGGCGATGAGGAGGTGCCGCACGCGGTACTGCGCGAGGCACGCGAGCTGCGGCTGAACACCTTCGTCGACCCGGCCGGGCCGCGCGCCGACGCGGTGCCTGTGCGTAGCCCTCGGCGATGGTCCGCGCCGAGCTATCTGATGTTGCTGGAAATGGCCGTGCTGGGCTTCGGGTGGACGGAACTGCCGCGCTGGCTGGTGGATCACTTTGCGGCAGACCGGTTGCATGAAGTACGTGCACGCGGCTGGCCCCGCCTCGTCCCGGTCGACGCCGTATGGTCACGCAAGCGCACGCTTGGGCAGGCCGGCGCGTGGCTGCTGGAAACGATGCTGGCGGGCTAGGCGCTCAGGAGTTTTCGTCAAGCCGATCGATGATCAGGTGCGAAAGCTGCGCCGTCTGCTCCTTCGTCAGCGAAAACTCCATGCCAAACGACGGGAACGCAGAAGCAGGCGACCCCAGGGCGGGCGACCCGCTCGCCACGCGGCCTGTCAGGGAGAACGACTCCAACTGTCCATCGACGTAGGCACTGAAATCGACAGACAGCCGGTCGCCGGGCTGAAATGCCGCGCTGGCGCTTTGCACAAGCGCGCCATTCAGGCAGATATCGCGGATCACCGCCACGCGATCTGCTGCTGAAGCCGCCTGCCCTTCGGGGCGTAAGCGGGCACCGATCCGTACCTGCACACGCTTGGCGCGACGCAGCGGCATCTTCTGCATCTTGATCGGCGCAGACAGCACCAGATACGGCGAGGGAAACTGGCCGACGGACACCACGCTACACATCATGGTGACGACCGCGCGGCCCGAGAATCCGCGCAGCAAGAGGACGTCCCGGACTTCGGGGCGCAGCGTTCGCTTGCCATCGGCAGGCTGCGTGATGAACACCGCTTCGCCTTCGATGTAGCCAATCAGGCGGCATGGCAGCAGCCCGCGCAGCGGGGCGGATTTTTCCTGCACCTGCAGGACGGTGCCGACGCCCAGCCCTGTCGACCCAAGGCGGGGCTTCGTTTCTGCCGGTGCGGCAGCCACGGACGGGGCAACGTCACTGCTTTCGTCCAACGCCAACACAGGACCATGATGAAACAGCAGGCGCACGTCTTCGGCATCCGGTACCACGGTACCGGCGGGCAGCAGCAGGCGGCCTACGCTATCGGCCAGCGGGAACGGCAGCGGCTGGCCGACCGGCACGTCTTCCTGGGTAAGCTGCCGCGTTTTTGGTTGGGTCATGAGGGGCGATGGATCTGTGCGTCTGGGCCGGGCATAGGCATATGCCACGGCAGGCATACCGGCCATTCTGCAACAATGGCGGGCAAACGGCCGGAGATCAACTCGCGCGAACCCTGCATGTCTGACGCACATCAACGACAAGCGTTTGCATCACACCGCCAGGGCCGTCGCCTCGATTTCCACTGCCAGACCGTAATGCAACGTCGGCACAGGCACCACGGCGCGCGCGGGACGCAGTTCGCCGATCCACGCACGATACAGCGCATCGAACGCTGGCCAGTACGTTTCCATGTCAGTCACGTACACGCGCACCTGCACGAGACGAGAGCGGTCGGTGCCGGCCGCGGCAAGCACGGCGTCAAGGTTGGACAGCACCTGGCGCACCTGCGTCTCGAATGGCGCATCGACGAGCTTTTCGCCTGCCGGCGTGACTGGAATCTGCCCCGCCACAAACACGAAACCATTGGCGCAGACCGCATGCGAATAGTGCCCCGCCGGCGGTCGCAAACCCGGCGCGTTGACATAGCGAGCGCCGCTGGGGGTGGTTTGGCCGTGGGCACTCATGCCGCCTCCAGCACCAGCTTGGCGAAGAGCTGCAAATCGACATTGCCGCCCGAAAGAATCACGCCGACACGCTTGCCACGCACGTCGACTTTGCCGGTGAGTGCGGCGGCGGCTGCGAGGCAGCCCGTGGGCTCGACGACGGCCTTCATGCGCGACGCGAAAAATTGCATGGCGCTGACAAGTTCAGCATCGCTCACGGTGATGATGTCGTCGACCAGTTCGCGAATCACGGCAAACGTGTAGTTGCCCAGATGTTGCGTCTGCGCGCCATCGGCCAGCGTCTTGGGCGTATCGATATGGACGATCTCGCCCTTGCGAAAGCTCTGCTGGCCGTCGTTGCCAGCCTCGGGCTCCACGCCAAAGATCTTGCACGCGGGGTTCAGCGCACGCGCTGCCGTGGCGCAGCCGGAGAGCAAGCCGCCACCGCCCAGCGGGGCCAGCAGCACATCCAGCGGCCCAACCTCTTCGATCAGCTCCTTGGCCGCCGTGCCCTGCCCGGCCATCACGTGCGGATGGTCGTACGGCGGGATCAGCGTGAGACCGTGTTCCTCCGCCAGCTTGCGGCCGATGGCTTCACGGTCTTCGGTGTAGCGGTCGAAGAACACCACCTCGCCGCCGTAGCCGCGCGTGGCTTCCACCTTCACGACGGGCGCGTCCTTGGGCATGACGATGACAGCACGCATGCCCAGCAGCCTGGCCGACAGCGCAATCGCCTGCGCATGGTTGCCGGACGAAAACGTGATCACGCCCGCCTTGCGCTGCTCCGGCGTGAACTGCGACAGCGCGTTGTACGCGCCGCGAAACTTGAACGCACCCATGCGCTGGAAGCTCTCGGCCTTGAAGAACAGCTCGGCGCCGGTCATGGCATTGGCGGTTGCTGACGTCAGCACGGGCGTCTTGTGGGCAACGCCTTGCAAGCGCGCGTGGGCGGCAACAACGTCGTCGTAGGAAATGGGCAGGCTCATGCGAGGTTCTCGGGAAGGTAGGTGTAGACGGTGGAGCGCGCCACGCCGAGCGTCTGGGCGACCTCGGTCAGCGCGCGACGCAAGTTCAGCAGGCCGCTGGCGGCGAGTTCGCGCATGGCTTCGCGGCGCTGATCGAGCGTCATGGCCATGGGCGTGGTGTTGCGGGAGGCGGCAAACTGTTCGAGCGCAACGCGCACGTCTTCCACGCGGCGGGAGCCGAGCGACTCGGGCACCGGCGGCGCGGTCACATCCACGCGCATCAGTTGCGTGAGGCCGGCGGTCACCGCGTTCAACATGGAGACGTCCATGTTCAGGCAGATGGCCGCGACATATTGACCACGGCTGTTCTTCAGGCCGATCGACGTGCTCTTGGCCGGGCGCCCATCGGGAAACCGGTTGGCGTAGTTTTCGATGACTTCCGGGAAGTCCGGATCGGCCAGGCGCGCGAGTCCCAGCTCCGTCACGGCGTCGCCCACTTGGCGGCCGGACAGGTTATTGGCGATGGCGACGACGGAATGATCGGGATCGGTCAGGTCGTGCAGGACGACTTCCACCAGCGGCGCCAGCGTGTTGCCTAGCGCCTCGACGATCTTGCGGCCTTCGCGCAGCAGAAGGCGGTTTTCTTCGATGGACTTCATGGGTGTTGACGATACGTCAATTTCTGACATTTCGTCAACACCATGGGAGCCGCCATGACGGCGTGCGGCTCCCGGCGAGAAAAAAACGCCTGCCCGAAGGTCGAGAGAGAACGGAGGTAACTGGGGCAGGCGAAGAAAGATTACTCAGGCACCAGTTGGCCTGGGGGCTGCGCCGTTTCGTGAGATGCGTGCTTCGCCTCGGCCGCGTTGCCAGGCCGGATCCTGAACCAGATCGAGTACATCGCCGGCAGGAACACCAGGGTCAGGATCGTGCCGGCGAACGTTCCCCCGATCAGCGTGTAAGCGAGCGCACCCCAGAACACCGAATGCGTCAGCGGGATGAAGGCAAGGATGGCGGCCAGCGCCGTGAGAATCACGGGGCGGGCGCGTTGGACCGTCGCTTCCACCACGGCCCGGAACGGGTCCAACCCCTCGTCTTTGTTGTGCTGAATCTGCCCGATCAGGATCAACGTGTTGCGCATCAAGATGCCCGACAACGCAATCAGGCCAACCAGCGCGTTGATGCCAAATGGCTGCCCAAACAGGATCAAGGTCGGGACCACGCCAATCAACCCCAGCGGACTGGTCAGGAACACCATGACCATCGCCGGAATCGATCGCACCTGGAAGATGAGAATCAGCAGGGTCACCGCCAGCATGATCGGGAACAGCGGCAGCATGGCCTTTGTCGCCTTGCCCGACTCTTCGATGGAGCCCGCCTGCTCAATGCGGTATCCGCTCGGCAGTTTCTCGATGATGGGCTGAAGCTGCTTGCTGATGGCGGTCGACACGTCGGGCGGTTGCAGACCATCAGCAATGTCACCACGCACCGTGATGGTCGGCATGCGGTCGCGACGGCGCATGATGGGCTCTTCCATGCGCACATCGATCTTGCCGATCTGCGAGAGCGGAATGCGCTGCCCGTTGGCGCCAGCCAGCGTGAAGTCTGCGATCTTGGCCGGGTCGAGCCGCACGTTGCCAGCCGAGCGCGCGGTCACTTGCACGGTGCGGATGTCTTCTCGCACCGCCGTCACAGGAACGCCGTTAAGCAGGAATTGCAGTTGCTGCGCGACAGCGCTGGAAGTCAGGCCCACAGCCTGGAGACGGTCTTGCTGCAAGGTGAAGTGCAGCGTGGGTACACGCATGCCCCAGTCCGTATTGACCGTGCGCATCATCGGGCTGGCGTCCATGACCTGCCGCACATCGGCCGCGATGCGGCGCAGTGTCTCCGCATCCGGACCCGTCACGCGGTAAGCCACCGGGAACGGCGAATACGGGCCGAACACGAGCTGCGTCACGCGCACGCGCGCCTCGGGGGCCAAGCCATCTGCAACGGCCTGACGCAGACGCTGCTTCAGCGCGTCACGCTCTTCCTGGCTATCGGTGCGGATCACGATCTTGGCGAACGACGGATCCGGCAACTCCGGCCCCATTGCCAGAAAGAAGCGCGGCGCCCCCTGGCCGATATACGCCGTCACGATTCTGGCTTCCTTCTGCTTGGCGAGCCAGCTTTCGATTTTTGCGGTCGCCGCGTCGGTCTGGTTGATTGATGTGCCATAAGGCATCTGCACCTCGACCAGCACTTCCGGGCGATCCGAAATTGGAAAGAACTGCTTCTTGACCACCGCCATGCCCGCAATGGCCAGCGCGAAGAGCCCAACCACCGCACCCGCCACCAGCCATTTGCGCGCAATCACGCGCCCGAGCAGCGCGCGGAAGCGGTTGTAGCGCGGCGTGTCGTAAATGGCAGCGTGACCACCTTCGACCTTCTTGAAGTCGGGCAGCATCTTCACGCCCAGGTAAGGCGTGAACACAACCGCAACCACCCAGGACGCGATCAGCGCAATGCCGACAATCCAGAACATGTTGCTGGTGTATTCGCCCGCGGTGGAACGTGCAAAGCCGTTGGGCATGAAACCGACGGCCGTGACCAGCGTGCCCGACAGCATGGGCGCGGCGGTGTGACTCCACGCATAGGCCGAAGCGGCCACGCGGCTGTAGCCCTCTTCCATCTTCACCACCATCATTTCGATGGCGATGATCGCGTCGTCCACCAGCAGGCCCAGCGCGAGAATCAAAGAGCCGAGGGTGATGCGATCAAAGTTCTTGCCTGTCGCGGCCATGACCACAAACACCACGGCGAGCGTCAGCGGCACGGCTGCGGCCACCACAAGGCCTGCGCGCCAGCCCATGCTGATGAAGCTCACCAGCATCACGACCAGCAATGCCGCAAAGAACTTCAGCATGAACTCATCAACGGACGCGGCGATGTTGACCGCCTGATCCGTCACCTTGGTCAAGCTCATGCCAAGCGGCATGTCCGCATTGATTGCGCCGACTTCCTTGTCGAGCGCCTTGCCGAGATCGAGCCCGTTCCAACCCTCGCGCATGACGATGCCCAGCAACAAGGCCGGCTGCCCGCCATTGCGCACCATGAACGTGGCCGGGTCTTCATAACCGCGCTTGACGGTGGCGATGTCGGAGAGCTTTAACGTGCGGCCTTGCGACACCACCGGCGTATCGCGAATCTTCTGCAACTCATCAAATGCGCCATCCAGGCGGACGAACACCTGCGGCCCTTTTGTTTCCACCGAGCCGGCGGCCGTCAGCGCATTCTGGTTGTTGAGCGCAGCAAACACGTCTTGCGGGCTCACGCCCAGCGTTGCCAGTCGGTCATGTGAGAACTCGACGTAGATGCGCTCCGACTGTTCGCCGATGATGTTGACCTTCTTCACGCCGGGCACGTGCAGCAAGCGCTGGCGCTGCGTCTCTGCATCGCGCACGAGCGCACGTTGCGGCTCGCCCTGCGCCTTGAGCGCAAACAGGGCAAAGGTCACGTCCGAATATTCGTCATTGACGATTGGCCCGATCACGCCTGACGGCAGGTTGCCCACCTCGTCGCCAACCTTCTTGCGCGCTTGGTAAAACTCCTCCTGCACTTGCGATGGCGGTGTGCTGTCGAGCAACGTCAGCGTGGTGAACGCCAGGCCCGGCCGCGTGTACGTTTCCGTGCGGTCGTACCAGCGCAGCTCCTGCATGCGCTTTTCGATCTTCTCTGCCACCTGGTCCTGCATTTCCTGCGCGGTAGCACCCGGCCACACGGTGACGATGTTCATCACCTTGACCGTAAACGCGGGGTCTTCTGCACGCCCCAGCTTGAAGAAGGAAATCAGCCCCGCCAGCGAGATGAGGCAGATGAGGAACAGCGTGACCGCACGCTCGCGCACGGCAAGCGCCGATAGGTTGAAGTGGCCCGGGCTCACAGTCGCACTCCCACGAGGGCGGTGCCGGTGCCCTGCCCGGCCACGCGGACTTGCTGGCCCTCGCGCAGCAGTTGTGCGCCTAACGCGACGATCCGCTCGCCTTGTTTGATCTGTCCGGCAATGCTTGCCCCTTCGTCACCAAGACGCACGATGGTGATGGAGCGCCACGACACCTTGGCAGGGTCGCCCTGGATGACCCACACGCCGGGGCCCTTGCCGGCATCGAACACAGCGCCCAGCGGCACCCGCAGATCGGCTTGCGCGGTGGCCAATCGATCGGGAATCTGGATCGTGACGGTCGAGCCAAGCGGCGCATTGGCCAGTTCGCCATCCAACACATAGCGCGCTTCATACGTGCGGGTGAGCCGATCGGCAGCATCCGACAACTGTCGGAGCTTGGCGGGCGTTCCATCGCTTTCCTTGCCGAACAACGTGGCTTGTGCGACCGAACCGATTGCCGGCCGCAACGTTTCCGGCAACTGGACCACCGCTTCACGGCGCCCGGCATGAGCCAAGCGCACCACCGCCTGCCCGGCGTTGACCACTTGGCCGGGCTCGGCCAGTGTTTCCATGACCACGCCGTCTCCATCGGCAACGAGTTCTGCATAGCGACTGGCGTTGCGCGCTACGTCAGCCTGCGCTTCAGCGGCGCTCAGTTGCGCTTTGGCTGCATCCGCCGCAGCCTTGGCCTGGTCGTAGGCGGAGGCGGAAATCGCGCCCGTGCCGCGCAAGTCGCGGTAGCGCGCTTCGTCTTCCGCCGTCTGTTGCGCGCGTGCCCGGGCGGCGGCCACGGTTTCTTGCTGTGCGTGCGCGGCGAGCTTCAGATCCGCAGGATCGATGCGCATGAGCGGCTGCCCGCGCTTGACGGTTTGCCCCGCGTCCACCAGCCGCTCCAGCACCTTGCCGGGCACGCGGAACCCGAGGTCGCTCTGCACCCTGGCAGCCACGACGCCTGTGAAGGAGCGCGATGCAGACGCCACAGGCCGAACAAACGCGGCGCGCACCAGAGGCGCCTGGGTGCGTGGGTCGACGGGGGCTTTTTCGCCGCAAGCGCTCAGCGCAAGCGGCAACGCAAGAACAACGGAAGAGGTAACAAAGCGACGCGAAAGCATGAAAGCCCCATCGACAGGATGATCTGGGCTTTCATTCTTGTTCTTGTGACCAATTTAGTCAATGGTCACAACGAAAAAATCTGCGTCTCAGGGGGAAAGACTTCGGAGTACAAGGCTGGAAAGCAGTCCGGGCGCCACCTCTGTGTAATCAAAGCTGTATTGCAGAAGCAACGGGTTCATGTACGGGCGCATGACCAGGTAGATGGCTGCAGTGGCCTCGTCCAATGGTGTCTTGCGCTCGAAGTCTCCGGTCTCCCGGCCCTCCTGCAGCACATCGCGCAGCAACTTCTGGATGCGGCCTTCATAGGCGATCACCGCTTGCCAGCGTTCAGTCGCTGCCGAAGCGGCGATCTCGTACAGCTTGCGATCGTGGGAAAACAGCCGAAGGCTCGATTCCGTCAAGACTTTGAACATGCGGCGCAGCTTCTCCGGCGGGGAGTCTGCCTCCGCCAGGGCTGCATTCACGTCGGCCTCGATCTCGCGCAGGCAGTTGGCGCAAATCATCTCGCCAATGGCCTGCTTGGACTCGAAGAACTTGTAGATGTAGGCCTTGGAAAAACCGATGGCCTTCGCCAGATCGGACACGGCGGTCTTCTCATAGCCGTAGCGGCTGAAGTGCTCGGTAGCGGCCGCGACGATCTGGTCTCGCACGTCGTGATCCGCCGGGCCGCGAGCGGAAACGGGATAGGGAGGGGTCTTCATGGGCTCCAGCTTACGTGAGTCGCAATAGTTGAACAACTTGTGACCAATTTGTACTATAGTCACTAAAAATTTCGATGGACCTCGTCATGTTGCCAAAACACGCCTCTGCGGCCCTCCTTCTCGCAAGCCTGGTGGCCGGATGTGCGGTCGGCCCCGACTATGTGAAGCCCGATGCGCCGATTCCGGAACGGTTCCGTGGCCAGCCCGCAGTGGAGCAGCGCCCCGCCAACACAGCAGTTGACCTCTCCACGTGGTGGGCGGGTTTTGGCGATCCGCAACTCACCCGATTGGTGCAGCTTGCACTGGAACAGAACCTGGACCTTGCCCAGGCGTTCGCCCGCGTCACGCAAGCGCGTGCGGGCTTGGGCGCCGCCAATGCCGCGTTGCTGCCCTCCGGCAATGTCACGGGCCAGGCTGCGCGTGCATACCAATCTGTCGAAACCCCGCTAGGCCGCGTGTTGAACTCGAGGCCCGGCTTTGACCGCTACGGCAACACGTTTGAGGCTGACGTAAACGCCAGCTGGGAGCTGGACGTATTTGGCGGCCTGCGCCGTGGCCGCGAGGCTGCGCTGGCGGACTACCAAGCCTCCCAAGCTGGCGCCGTGGCCACACGGCTGGCCGTGGCAGCGCAGACGGCCGACATCTACATCACCATCCGCGGCTTGCAGACGCGCCTGAAGGTGGCGCGCCATCAGGTGAAGACGCAAGAGGAATTGCTCGCCACCATCAACCTGCTTTACGGCAAGGGGCTGGCGGCGGAGCTTCAAGTCAGGCAGGCGGAAGGCGCGCTGGCGCAGGTTCGCGCCTCCATTCCACAGCTTGAAGCAGGCCTGGATGCAGCGATGAACGCGCTGGACGTGATGCTCGGCTCGCTACCGGGCACGCACCGGGACGAGCTTGCGCAAGACGGTGACATCCCCGCCGCACCGCAGATTGCCATCAGCGGATCGCCCGGCGATTTGCTGAGGCGTCGCCCCGACCTCATCGTCGCCGAGCGCCGCCTCGCTGCTTCCAACGCGCGAATCGGCGTCGCCATCGCGGAGTACTACCCGAAGTTCTCGCTCAGCGGCCTGCTCGGCAGCGCCACATCGGTGGGCGCTGGAAGCCTGTTCGGCAGTGGCGCCAGCCAATTTGCGGGCGTGCTCGGCCTGCGCTGGCGCCTGTTCGACTTCGGCCGCATCAACGCGCAGATCGATCAAGCCAAGGGGCAAGAGGCGGAGATGCTCGCTGCGTACCGGCTCGCCGTGCTGCGTGCTACGGAAGATGTGGAGGACGCGTTCTCCGCCCTGGTCAAGCACGAGGAGCAAGCCACGGTGCTCGCGCAGGGCGTGGATTCGCTGAGCCGCGCGCGGAATGCTTCATTTGCGGCGTATCAAAAAGGCGTCGTCAGCCTGATCGAAGTCCTGCAGGCAGACGAGAGCCTGTTGCGTGCCTCGGACGCACGCGCCCAGGCCCAAACGGAATCCGCGCGTGCCGCTGTGGCGGCATTCAAAGCGCTGGGCGGTGGCTGGCAGCCCGATACGCCAACCGCCGTCGCCAGCAAATAGACCGCTGGCAAAACCGATTTACCGCAGCGCCCATTCACCCATACAGAAAGAAATTGCCATGTCGAATTCCAAAGTTGTTGTGATTACCGGCGTGTCCTCGGGCATCGGCCGTGCCACCGCCGCGAAGTTTGCTCTGCGCGGGTGCCGCGTATTCGGCACCGTGCGCAACATCGCTCGCACTCAACCGATCGCCGGTGTTGAACTGGTCCAGATGGATATCCGTGATGAAACCTCTGTCCAGCGCGGAATCGAGACGATCATCGCGCAGGCCAAGCGTATTGATGTGCTGGTCAACAGCGCCGGCGTGGCCCTGCTCGGCGCGACAGAAGAAACGTCGGTTGCCGAAGCCCAGACGCTGTTCGACACCAACGTGTTCGGCATCCTGCGCACCACGCAGGCCGTATTGCCGCACATGCGCGCGCAACGCTCGGGGCGCATCGTCAACATCAGCTCGGTGCTCGGCTTCCTGCCGGCGCCTTACATGGGCCTGTATTCGGCATCCAAGCACGCGGTGGAGGGAATGTCCGAGACTTTGGATCACGAGGTACGCAAGCTCGGGATCCGTGTGGTGCTTGTCGAGCCGTCATTCACCAAGACCAGCCTGGATGCCAACGCACCTCAAGCGGTTTCCAAAGTCTCCGCCTACGACGCGGAGCGCGGCATCGTTTCTCAGGCGATTCAAAAAAGCGTCCAGAAGGCGCCGGACCCCGATGGTGTCGCAAGCACCATCGTCGATGCTGCACTGGGGGCATGGAAGATGCGCCGCACACCAAAAGGCGAGGCATCTCTTCTGAGCAAGCTGCGCCGTTTCATGCCGGCTGGCCCCGTTGACTCGAGCCTGAGAAAAACGTTCGGCCTCTCCTGAAGCGCGTTCCCCGGGGGTGCGCTCACTCCCACCGCAAATCTCAACAATGTTCACCGCGAGTCCGGAACCTCGGACGTGCGGCCCGAAAACATCTTGAAAAAACCTCATCAAATCTGCCCCGCCATGGAAGCTTGACGACGCATCCTGTCAGGCGTGGCGGCACAGCATGTCTCTGCCCCCCAAAGCCGTGCATGGCATGGTTCCTGCACTCCGCGTTGCGCCGTACCACCAAAAAAATTCGGGGGACTTGCGTGATGAAGGGGCAGTACACACGGGAAATTCGCTCACCAAGAGGGATGTGCGCAGGGGCTCACGCCAGGCAGCGGCGCGGTGTTTTTCAGAGCCGCTATCGAGACGGAGCCGCGCCCGCCAGGGTGCCCGCAGATCCCACTGCCTGATCGCTGTTCAGGATGTGCCCGAAGTGCCGCTGCGCCGCGTGCATCAGCACCATGCGGTCGTTTAAAGCCTTCGCATGCGCTGCGGCGCAGGCCTGCCTGCCGCCGCGCACGGGCCGCACATCGCGCGGGGTGCGGCTGCTCGGTCTTGCCGCGCTGTTCGCTGTGCAGTGCGCCCACGCCGCATCACAAGACACATGGGATTTCTCCATTGAGCGAGCGCCCTTGGAGCGCGTGTTGATGGAAATCGCTCGCGTGAGCGGACAGCCCATGTCGTTTCCCTCCGGTCTTGCGAAAGACCTGTTCGCCGGTCCGGTTCGCGGCACCATGTCGGCCCAGCAGGCGGCGGAGCAGGCCTTAAAAAACAGCGGGCTGCAACTGACCACGCTGACCGACAACACGTTGACCATCGTGGATGCCCCCGAGGCGCCGCGCGACATCGGGACCCTGCCACCCGCCGAGGTACGCGCAAGGATGGGCAGCGATTTTGCCGCGTTCACAACAGGCTCCATCACGCATATCGAGACGCCCATCACGAGCGTGCCCCACGCCGTCAGCACCCTCACAAGAGAGTTGCTCACCAGCCAGAATGCCCCGACGATGGCAGATGCCCTGGCACTTGCCGGTGTCTCGTCGATGTCGCTCGACCCCAGCGCCGCGCCACGGTACGCCACGCGTGGTTTCATGACGGGACAGATCTCCGTCGATGGTCAGCCCGACAAGATGGCTGCGGTGCGACCCGTCGAGGCGGTAGAGGATGTTTCGGTGATCAAAGGAACGCATGCCGACATTGGCGGCGCCCCCACAGCCGTTGGCGGAATCAATGCCAATCTCAGGGCACCCACGGCAGCGCCACAACGAACGGTGGCGGTGGAAATCGGCTCGCACGCCGAGCGCAAAGCCGTGGTGGATCTGGCCGGCCCGATCGGATCGACCGACCTGTCTTACCGGGCGGTGGCGTTGCAGGACACGACGGCCAACAGCGATTCGGGATACGCCGGTCGGCACAAGAGCTACGGGCTTGCAGCGCTCGGCTGGCACGATGCAGCTACGGAAGTCACAGTCGGACTCGAATCCGTCACCAGCCGCCAGCCCATGCCGCCCGCCACGTTTGCATTGAATGGCGCGCCTGTCCGATTGGCCATGCAAAGCCCGCTAGGCAATGCCGACGACAACGTGCAGTCCCGCGCGAGCCGCGCCTATTACAAGGTCTCGCGCAACCTCTCGGAAGATTGGTCCTTGCACTCACGCGGCACGTACGAAGCGCTCACCGAACAATCTGCGCTCTGGCATACGGCGCTCGTCGTCAACAACATGGCACCTACGTCGACGCTGAACTTTGGCGACCGCAGCAACGACACCTCGTGGGCCATCTCGAACGAGCTCACGGGCAGGTTCGCGCATGGGCCGTTCCAGCACGTGCTCACATTCGGCTGGGATGAGTTTCAGGAGCGGCAGGACATGGTTTTTGCGGCAGCGCCTCTTCTGATGCCGCAGAATCCGTTTGCACCTGTTCAACTGCCGCCGGCCACGTTCGTGCCGGGCATTCAGGTTTCGCAATCGGTACGGCAGTCGGTGTTTCGCGTGCGTGACCAAGTCGCCATTGGCGAGCATTGGGAGCTGTCCGGCGCCATGTACGTGAATGACTACATCGCCAAACTGCCGCTCGGGCAGCTTCAGGGCTCCGCCTGGACACCGTCGCTGGGCGTGCTCTACAAGCTGACGCCGCATACCGCATGGTTTGCCGATTACTCACGCGGTTTCCGCCTCAACACCAGCTACTTCGACCCGTGCCAAGCGTTGTTGCCTGAACGGAGTCGCCAGCTGGAAACCGGGCTGCGCTGGGCAGATGCCAACCGCGCGCTGACGATGCAGGCGGCGTTGTATCGCATCGACGCGCACCACGTAAGGCTGGTGGATGTGGCGCCCGCCGGCTACGACACACAAATCGCGCACCAAAGCAGCGAAGGACTGGAAGCCTCGATGCAAGGCGCGGTAACCAAAGGCTTGGACACTTCGTTGTGGGTGGCACTGTCTCGCGTATCCGGCACGCTGATCACGGGATACCTGCCACAAGCGCCATTCCTGAGCGGCGCGGTTTGGACGACGTACACCATGCAGGCGGGCCCATTGAAAGGCGCGGGCGCCGGGATTGGCATCACGGGGCAACGCGGCGCCCCATGCTACGGCGACACCCCGTTTCGCATGCCCGGCTTCGTGCGCGTCGACACCAGTCTCTTCTGGCACCAGAAATCCTGGAGCGTCGATCTCTTCGCGCGCAATCTCTTCAATATCCGGGCTTACGGCAACGCACAGTCTGGAAACTTCATCCCCGTTCAGCCGGGCCGCACGCTGACACTGCGCGTGACCCACAACTTCTGACGTTGGCCGACCAAGCCGGCAAGGCGCCGCGCTTAAGGAAAGCCGCTTAGTGCTCGCCACCAAGTCAGCTGTACCGGCCAACAGACGGGCTCAGAGTTGGCTCATGCCGCCGTCGGCAATGATTTCCGTGCCGACAATGAAGGCCGATTCCGGCGCCGACAGATGCAGCACGGTCGATGCAATCTCCTCCGGCTGGCCAAAGCGGCCCAGCGGCACCTGACCCTGGATCTGGGCGGCGGTGGCGGCCAGCGTGTCGGCATCCAGCCCGAGCTTGCCGTACAGCGGCGTTGTCACCGGGCCAGGGCTGACCACATTCACGCGGATGCCCGAGCCGATCAGCTCACCCGACAGCGTCTTCGCCAGCGAGATCAGCGCAGCCTTGCTCGCGGCATAGACCGAAGAATTCGGCATGCCGATGTGCGCGTTGATGGAGCCGCTCAGCACGATCGACGTGCCCTTGTTGAGGATGGGCAACAGTGCCTGGATCTGGAAAAACGCTCCCTTCACGTTGGCATTGAAGGTGGCGTCCCAAAGCGCCTCGTCCACGTCCGGCACGGCGGCAAACCTGGCCATGCCAGCGTTGATGAACACGGCATCCAGACGCACGCCTGCCTCCTGCAACTGGCGGGTCAGCTCGCGTGCGGCCGCCACGCTGCCGGTTTCATTGCGGATGGCGATGGCGTTGTTGCCGAGCGCGGCGCGCGCCGTTTCCAGCGCTGCGGCGTCACGGCCGGTAATGACCACGCGGGCGCCTTCCCGCACAAATGCCTGGGCGGCTGCCAGGCCAATACCGCTGTTGCCGCCAGTGACCAGAACGGTCTTGCCTTCGAAGCGATTCATGATGTCCTCCAGTAGGAAAGTTGAACTTGAACAATCGCGTGACTGCAGTGTGGACGCCGGCAAGCGGTTTGCCATACGATCTGGACGATGAACATGTTCGAAGGAATTGCACATGTTGACGGATGAAGAATTGGCCCTGCTGGAAGCCATCCGGCAGACGGGGAGCCTGTCGCGCGCGGCGGCGCAATTGGGTAAGGCGCCGTCGACCGTGTCGTATGCCGCGCGACAGTTGGAGCAGCGCTTCGACGCCCTGCTGTTTGATCGGCGCCGCTACCGGCTGCAACTCACGCGCGCCGGGCAGTTGCTTACAGAAGAAGCCGCACGGCTGGCGCAGGATGTGTCGCGCGTGACGCAGCGCGTGCGGCAGGTGGCCAACGGCTGGGAAGACCGCCTTTGGATCGTGACGGACGAGCTGCTGGAGTTCGAATCGCTCATGCCCGTGATGCACGCGTTCGATGCGCTGCAATCGGGCGTGGCGCTGCGCGTGACGCACGAGGTGCTGGCCGGCACATGGGAGGCGCTGCGCGACGGCCGCGCCGATCTCGTCATCGGGGCGACGAACGAGCCGCCGTCCATCCCGAACCTCGGGTGGTTCGAACTGGGCGTGGTGGAGTGGGTGTTTGCCGTGTCGCCCCGGCATCCGCTGGCAGCCATCGAGGCGCCACTCACGCGCGAGGAAATTGCCCGGCATCGGGCCGTCGTGGTGGCCGATTCCGCGCGCACCACGGCCGGCCGCGCCTACGGCATGCTCAGCGGGCAACCGACGCTGGCCGTGCCCAGCATGCGCGCCAAGGCGCTTGCCCAGCGCGACGGCCTGGGCGTCGGCTGGCTGCCGAGGCATCGCGTGGCGTCGCTGCTCGCGCGCGGCGAGTTGGTAGAGAAACGCACCACCGATCCGCGCGAACCGAACCTGCTCTACGTCGGCTGGCGCAGCGGCGATGGCGACGGTGAAGGCCGCGCACTCCAATGGTGGCTCGAACAACTACGGCAGCCCCGCCTGGCCAAGCGGCTGGTCCAGGGTATCGACGCATTCGCCTAAAACTTCGCCGGGCCACGTGATCTTGCCTATGCTGGGATGGCGCCGGCGCCGCATCGCCCGTCGGCGCAACACAAGCGACGCCGACTGTTGCGGAATGATCAACGTTGCAGCGTTTGTCTTCTGACAAACCCTCGGGTGGGTCAACGCGCGCCGTCGGCCAGCGTTAATCGGTCACGCACGTATCTCCGTGCCTCGTTGAGGGTCTCGTTATGAAACTGTCTGCGTTGATGTTTTCGATGGGTGCGCTGGTGATGGGCTCGGCGTTTGCGCAGGGCACCGCCGCGCCCGCCACCGCACCGGCCGCAGCCCCGGCGGCCGTCCACGCGGTCTGCAAGGATGGCACGCCGTATAGCGGCGCGACGCTCAAGGGCGCTTGCCGCGGCCATGGCGGTGTCGACAAGAAAGCCAGCGCAGGCGGTGCACCTGCTGCTCCGGCTCCCGCCAAACCTGCCGCAGCCGCTCCCGCTGCACCTGCCGCCGCTCCGGCTCCCGCCCCCGCGCCAGCAGCCAAACCTGCAGCCGCAGCGCCTGCCAAGCCGGCCGCGGCCGCTGCGGGCACCGTTGCCCCCGGCGGCGGCCCCGACAAGGTTTGGGCCAATGCCAGCACCAAGGTCTACCATTGCCCGGGCGATCGCTATTACGGCAAGACCAAGCAGGGCGAATACATGACCGAAGCCGACGCAAAGGCCGCCGGCATGCGCCCCAGCCGCAACAAGGCCTGCACCAAGTAAGACACGCCTGACGCAAACCCGCACGCCGCGGCCCACCCGGGTCGCGGCGTCGTCCATTTCAGCCTGATCACCGCATCGCATGCCCCCCAGCAACGAACATCCCGCCGTCGCCCTGCAACACCCAGAGGGCTTCGCCCCGCTGGATGCGCCACCACAGCCGCCACAGCAGCGCGTGGTGCGCGACGTCATCGCCGGGTTCTCGATTGCGGGCCTGCTGCTGCCCGAAGCCGTTGCCTACGCAGGCATCGCCAGCCTGCCGCCGCAGGCCGGGCTAATCGCATTGCTGTGCGGCCTGGTGGTCTATTCGCTGGTCGGCACAAGCCGCTTTGCCATTGTCTCGGCCACGTCGTCATCCGCCGCCGTGCTGTTTGCGACGGTGCTATCGGAACCTAGCGGTAACGGCGCGACGGCGCTCACGATGGCAGCGGCGCTCATCATCGCAACGGGGGTGCTGTTCATCCTGGCTGGCGCGGCACGCCTGGGCGGCATGTCGGATTTCATCGCGCGGCCGGTGCTGCGCGGTTTCACGTTCGGGCTGGCGTTGACGATTGCCGTCAAGCAGTTGCCCAAGATCCTCGACGTGACGGTGCGCCACAGCGACACGCCGCGCATCGCGCTGGACCTCATCACCAGTGCGGCCAGTGCCAACCCGTACAGCACGACATTGGGAGCCGTCGCACTCGCGCTGCTATTCGGCCTTGGGCGCTGGGGGCGCATTCCGGCAACGCTGGTCGTCATCGTGCTGGCCATCGCGGCCGGCTACTGGATCGACTGGCACAGCTACGGCATTGCCGTGGTCGGCCATATCGACCTGCAGAACATCAGCTTCGGCGTGCCTGCGCTGAACCGGGTGCAATGGATGGAAAGCGCTGAACTGGGCTTTGCGCTCATGCTGATCCTCTATGCCGAGTCCTACGGCTCGATCCGCAACTTCGCGCTCAAGCACGGCGATGGCATCTCCGCCAACCGTGACCTCGTCGCGCTGGGCTGCGCAAATCTGCTCTCGGGCCTGCTGCACGGCATGCCCGTCGGCGCCGGATATTCAGCCACGTCCGCCAACGAAGCCGCGGGCGCGCAATCGCGTTTTTCGGGGCTCTGTGCAGCAGCCGTGGTGGCGCTGATCGTGTGGTTGTTCTTGCCGCAGCTCGCGCGCATTCCCGAGCCCGTGCTGGCGGCCATCGTGATCTTTGCGGTGAGCCATTCGTTGCATCCGGCCGTGTTCAAGCCCTACTGGGCCTGGCGCCGCGATCGGTTGGTGGTGATTGCCGCGTTGCTGGCCGTGCTGGTGCTGGGAGTGCTGCACGGGCTGCTGGCCGCGATTGGCGTGAGCCTGCTGCTGACTCTGCGCCAGCTCTCGGAGCCCAACGTGAGCGTGCTGGGGCGCCTGCGCGAAAGCCACGATTTTGTCGATGTGTCTCTGCACCCGGAAGCCAAGGCCGTCCCTGGCGTGTTGATCGTCCGGCCGGAAGTACCGCTGTTTTTCGCCAACACCGAACGCGTGCTCGGCACGGTGCGCGCGATGCTGCAACAGCCGCACGAACCTGCGGTGCGCACCGTCATGATCAGCCTGGAAGAAACACCGGACGTCGACGGCTCGGCCATCGAGGCGCTGCGCATCTTTGCCGCCGAATGTGCGGCGCGCGGCCTGCAACTGATGCTGGTGCGGCTCAAGCCGCGCGCGCTGACAGTCTTGCAGCGTGCCACCGACAACACGCTGCGCGCCGAGATGCTGCATGAGCTGAGCGTGGATGAGTGCGTGCAGTCGCTGGCCGCGACTGACGGCACACCGGCGCCGGCCTAGCGCGACACCGCCACCGCATTCCATACACGCCAGTCTTCCGGGGGCTGCGAGACGCTCGCCAGCCCCGGCGTTGGCGGATTAGCGCGGGACTTTGCCCGCTGCACGCGCGCCTTCAAGAATGATGCGCGCCAGCTTGGCGTAATCGCCATCAAAGTGATGGCCGCCAGGCAGCTTCACAAGCTGCACCTGCTTCGGGTCCAGACCTGGGCAGTTGGTGTCTTTCTCTTCCTTGCCGTAGATGCACATGCCCAGGCCCGCCGGCAGCTTCTGCACCTCGGGCAGGATCGGCAAGCCAGACGCGCTGCTCGACACCCAGTTGGTCATGTGGAACTCAAAATCGGCGCGCTTGCCCAGGCCCATCATCACGGCCAGCGCAACATGCTCGCGCGATGCCGCCGGCAGCCGGTTGACGATGAAGGGCAGCACGTCTGCGCCCTGCGAATAGCCGATCAGCAAAGCCTTCTGTTTCTTCCAGCGCGCCGCATAAAAGCGCACGAGGCGATCCATGTCAGCAGCGGCGGAGGCTGGCGTACGCGGCGTCCAGAAGTAGCGCAGCGAATCAATGCCCACCACGGGCACGCCCGACTTGGACAGTGCAGCAGCCACCTCCTTGTCGAGCCCGGCCCAACCGCCGTCACCCGAGAGCAGCACGGCAAACAACTCCGACGATGTACCGGGCTGCGCGGGCACTTCGATGATCGGCAAGTCCGACACCGCTGCGGGCGGCGGCGGGGGCGGCGGTTTGCGTTGGGCAACAAGCTTGGCGAAAGCCATCTTGAACGGCTCGCTGGCTGTCACGGGCGGTGCATTGGCAGCCGACGCGGTGGCAGGCAACGCCACCGATTGCGCCCCCGAAATCGTATCGATGAAGGCTTGCGTGGCACGCGCTTCGCACAGCGGACCGGAGCGGCGCGCAAACGACGTCGGCGTGGCTGATTGCAGCGCCACCCATGGCGCAGACAGCTTCGTGGCGGGCAGCAGGACCACGCCGGCGTTCTCCGGCGGCTTGACGCGCTTGGCCGTGGTGCGGCTCTCGCTCATGCGGCGGCTGAAGTGCACGCCCTCGCCCTTGCACAGCGGCTTGCGCAACTCCAGCACCGGGCAGAATTCCATCGACATGGCCGCGGCAAAGATGTTCGGGCGTGCCTGGGCAATCATGGCGTAGGCCAGCGCACCGCCTTCGTTGTCGCCAACGAGGATGGGCGGGTAGTAGCCCGGGACTTTCTCGTAGGCCTGCAGGAAGCGGCTGAAGTTTTCGAGGTCACCGTCGGGGAAGGCGCAATCGCCCAGGTCAGCCTCGAGGCTGGCGAACAGCGCAGGCGTCGATAGACCGGCCACCAAGGCGCCCTGCTGCGCGAGGCTCTCTGCCATGCGCGATGCGGCGGGCGTCCAGCCCAGGTCACCCGAGAGCATCAGCACGACGGAGCGGATTTCGCCCTTGGGCTTGTAGACCGGCACATCGCGAAAGCGCCCGTGCGTGACGAACTCGACGGCACCGGGCGCCACCGCAGGCGTAGCAGGCGACACCACGGGCAGCGACAGCACGCCGCCATTGGCGGTCTTGTTGGCGGTGACGGCCGCAGCGCTCATCTGCAGGCGAGGCGGCATGTCGCCGCGCGGCGGCGCAGCCACAACGCCGCTGGCGCCCGTCATGCCGACGGGCGGCACCAGCACCGGACCTTGCACGGGCGTGGGCTTGGCTGCGGCTGGAGCATCAGCAGCGAAGGCCCAGGACGCCGCCAGCACCATGCCGACCGCACTCAGATACCCAGCCCAACGCAAGCCTTTGCGTAGTACTCCCCGATGCCGCGCCTCTTGCGTGCGCGGTGCTTGCCAACTCATTTGGAGATCACTCCCTTCAAGCCGCCGCCGATCAGCGCGGCAACGTCCGTCAATGTGAATAGCGGCGCAATACCGCCACGTGCGAGCAGGTAGCGGGCTTCCCACACCGGCTCGAACTTGTCTTTGAAATTGCGCAGCCCTCTGAAATTGTAGAAGCGCGCGCCGTGTCGGAACATCATCCGTCCGAAGCGGTGCCAGCGCGGCGCAAGCTGATGCTCAACCATGCCAGACATCGGCGCCATCCCCAGCCCGAAACGCTGATACCCCTGCGCCTGGAAGTGCAGGATGACCTTGCCGAACAGGAAATCCATCGTGCCCGGCGGCACGTCGCTGCGATAGCGCATCAGGTCGACACTCGCCTCGATGCGCAGCACGTCGGGGCACATCAGCGTGGCAAACGCCAGGATGACGCCCTCGCGGCGCACCACGGCCACGGGCTGGCTGCAGATGTAACGGTCGTCAAATGCGCCAAGCGAGAAGCCCTTCTCGCGCGCGTTCTGATTGCGTAGCCATTCATCGGAGATGGCGCGCAATTCGTCCAGGACGGTCGGCACGTCTGCCGCCGGGATGATCTCGAACGACAGGCCTTCGCGCTCGCCGCGCGTGACGCCATGGCGCAGGTTGGCGCGGCGCGAGCCCTTCAGGCTGAACTCGGGCAGCGACACATACGCCTCTTCGCCCAGCTTGTAGGCGCGCAGCCCCGCATCGAGATACAGCGACAGCGTCTGCGGGCGCGTCTTGTAGAACGCGGCGCGGCCGCCATGCGCATCGGCCATTTCGATAAAGCGCCAGATCAGCTCGGGCCATTCTTGCTGCGCGCCCACGGGGTCAGACAGCGCCACCCACGAGCGCCCCTGCTTGGCATACATGATGAACGCGTTGCCGGACGGCGAAAACAGCAAGCTCTTGTCGCCCATCAGCGCGAGCGTGGCGTCGGCAGCGGGCTGCTTGCGGATGATCTCAGCCGCGCGGGCGAGTTCTTCGTCGCTCGGGAACGTGGTGACACCGGGTTCCTTGCGAAAGAGCTGGCGCATGCCGAACCCGAGCCCGGTCACGGCCACCGCCATCAGCGCGCGGATGGAGCGCGGCGCATCGCCGTCGAATGTGAATTGCCACCAGAGCTGGTTGGCGTAGGCCACCTCGCGGTAGGCGAAGAAGAGGATCCACACGCACGCCGCAAATACGCAGAGCATGGCGATCAACCACCCCGCCTCCAGTCGCTGCGAAAACAACGACGACGGCCGGTCAAACTGCCGGCGCGAGATGACGAGCAGCACCGCCAGCGTCACCAGCACGGCCATCTCAGACACGGCAATGCCCTTGGGTAGCGCCAGCACGCCGGTGAGCAGCGACAGCACCAGCGCAGCCCACCACGCGGCGTCCAGCCGGTGCAGCAGCCCGCGCGCAACAAACAGCATGATGAGCCCCGCCACGCTGCCGATCATGTGCGAGGCTTCCACCACGAACAGCGGCACATGCATGCGCAGGAGGTCTTCGGCTTCGTCCGTGGCGGGAGTGACGCCCGAGACGAGCAGCATCACGCCTGCCACCATCGTCAGCGCGGCCAACAGCCCCGGCGACAGCTTGACCGCTGCGCGGGCGAACGGTGCCCCGGCACCGGAGCGCAACTCGAACACGCCGAGCATGGCGGCGGCCACGACCAGCGGCAGCAGGAAATAGATAACGCGGTAGAACAACAGCGCAGCAAGCACCTCGGCCGGCGGCGCCTGGCCACTGCAGCCCAGCAGGATCACCGCCTCGAACACGCCTAGACCGCCCGGGCTCTGGCTCAGCACGCCCAGCGTGACCGCTAGCGCGTAGAACGCCACAAACGTGGGCAGATCGACGGCGCCTGCTGGCATCAGCACCCACAGCGCCGCCGCAGCCGCACTCATGTCGGCTGCTGAAATCGCGAACTGACGCGCGGCCAACCCTGGCGGCGGCAGGCGGATCTCCCAGCGGCCGAACAGCGTCACGTGGCGCTGTCGCATGCACAGCACCAACAACGCCACGACGCCGGCCAGCACCAGCAACGCCACGACTTCGAGCAACGCCGCCGGCAAATGCGCAATGGCCGCGATGTGCGGCGCGCCCCACAACAGCCCGACCGCCCCAAAAGCCGTGGTGGACACGCCCAGCGCGCCCGCATCAAAGGCCACCGCCTCTGTCACGCGCGCAGGGTCAAGCCCGGCCGCTGAGTACAAGCGCGTGCGCACCGCCCCGGCCGTCAGCGAACCGAGGCCGACGGTGTTGCCCAGCGCATAGGCAATGAACGAGGTGGTCGCCACCGTAGTGGGCGCCACATGCGCGCCCGCATAGCGCAGGCCGGACGCGTCGTAACCGGTCAGGGCGACGTAACTGAGCGCCGTGGCCAGCATGGCCAGCATCAGGTGCGAGCGCGGTGTGCCCTGCAGCGCGGCGACCATGTCGGCGTAGTGCACATGGTCGAGCAGCGCATACAGGCTGTCGAACACCAGCGCGCCAAGCACGAGCACCACACCGATCACGATCCAGCCGGCAAGGCCAAAGCCGGAGTCAGAGGGCGCAGGCGTGGCGGGCGCGTCAGGCGCGGTGCGGGCCGAGGATCGGCGTGATGTTGGACTGGCGTCGTTGGACGCGGCGTCAGGCATGGTGAAAAACGAAATCCTGCTGGCTTGGTGGAGTGCCGGTCAAAGCGATATACGAATCCGAACACGCAGAGACGGGAGAGCGCGGCAAGCCAAACCGCCGAAGCCCATGCTCCGCACGGTATCGACGTCTTGATTGGACCCCGGCCTACCGGCACGGGCTTGTCGCGCGCGCCGGCTTTCTCTCGCCCCGCGCTTCAGACGGCGCGTGTGCTGGATTCGCACGTTGTTTGCGGCCTACGTAATACGACTGAAGCCGCCGATACGTTGACACGCAGCCAGCATTTTACGGTTTGGGCGCGCTCCCCGGCGCCTTGGGGGGCACATTGGGCTTGCCGGCATCGACGGAAACCGGGTCACTGGCAGGAAAGGTTTCCTCGATGCCCTCGTCGAGGAGGGCTTCATCGTGCGTATCGGCCACGGGCGGATGCGGGTTGGCGGGCGCCGGAGTGGGTGAGGCGCGATCGTCTGGCTCTGGCATGGCGTTCTCCAAGGATGCTTACCCAGAATAGGCAAAGCTGGCCTGAGACGATGGCATGGGGAGCGGAATGCACATCTTTCGGGCGGGCAGCATGCCCGGCGCCGCAGGTGCGGCACTCAGCCGAGGATCAGCAAGCGGCACACCCACCGCCACAAACGTTGCGTGGACAGGGTGAAATCAATGGCCGCAAACGTTTTCACTGCAGAAAACGTCTTAGATAGTATTGCGTAGAAAGGTGGGGTCCGGTACACAATTGAGGCTGTCGTTTTCAATATTTTCACAATTCTGCGCATGCCTTTAGAGCGCGTCACGAGTGCATTCCTGCGGCGGCCTTCCCTGCTGATCATCGGCGCGTCGGTGCTGTCGCTGGCGCTGGCCGCGCTCACCGCGCTCTCGCTCTGGGAAATGCGCACGGACGCGCTGGCGCGCGCGCGCGATGCCGCCGACAACCTGTCGCTGATCCTGCAACGCGACATTGCCCGCAACATCGAGGTGTACGACCTGTCGCTGCAGGCCGTGATCGACGGCGTGCGCGAGCCCGCCATGGTGGCGTTACCGCCCGCCGTACGTCAGCTCGTGCTGTTCGACCGGTCGACCAACGCGCAGGACCTGGGCTCCCTGCTAGTGACCGACAAGGTTGGCGACGTGGTCCTCGATTCCCGTTCTGTACCGCCGCGGCATATTCACCTGGGCGATCGCGACTACTTCCAGGTGCATCGGGGCTCCGCAAATGTCGGGCTGTACATCAGCGAGCCCTTTACGCCGCGCGTGACCGGCCTGGACACGTCGCTCGGCCTCAGCCGGCGGCTGAACGGCCCGCATGGCGAATTCAACGGCATCGTGGTCGGCACGCTGCGCCTGAACTACTTCCGGCGGCTATTCGATGGCATCAACCTGGGCCCCCACGCAACCGTCACGCTGATACGCACGGACGGCACGCTGCTGATGCGGCGACCGTACAGCGAAAAGCTCATCGGTCGCAGCCTGGCCGATGCCGCTGCCTTCCAGAAGCGCCTGCTCACGCCGCAAGGCTCGTACGTAGACGTCGCCAGCCTCGACGGCATCGAGCGCCTGTTCAGCTTCCGCCATATCGGCGACCACCCGCTGATTGTCACCGTCGGGCTGGCCACCGAAGACATCTACGCAGAATGGCGGCAGCGCGCATGGGTGATCAGCGGCATCGTGCTGATGCTTGACGCGGTATTCATGGTGCTGTCGTTCCTCCTTGCGCAGCAACTGTGCAAGCGGCTCGAGATGGAGCAGCAATTACACCTGCTGGCCAATACCGACAGCCTGACGGGGCTCGGCACGCGCCGCGCGCTGGACTCTGCACTGGATGTGGAATGGCGCCGTGCCAATCGCCATCACACCCCGATATCAGTGCTGATGATCGACGTGGACGACTTCAAACCCTACAACGACAAGTATGGCCATGCCGCGGGCGATACCGCGCTGCGCACGGTGGCTCGCTGCATCAACGACAGCATCAAGCGCCCCGGCGATTTTGCCGGCCGCTATGGCGGCGAAGAGTTCTGCGCCGTGCTGCCCAATACAGACCTCAGTGGCGCCTTGCGCGTGGCCGAGAGCATCCGCACCGCCGTGCTACGCGCAGACGAACCCAACGCGGGAAGCGCGTACGGCAAGCTGACGGTCAGCGTCGGGGTGGCTTCCCACTCGGGCGTCGCGGCGGCGGACGATACCGTTCAAGACCTGATCCACCTGGCCGACGGGCGCCTGTATGAAGCCAAGGCCGCGGGCCGCAACGTGGTCATCCCCAGACAGGAGCGGCCGAAGTTGGCAGTCGTTTAGGCCAGCCCCCGTCGGGCACCCCACTTTGGGGGCATGCCATCATGCGCCACCGCTTCTGCACAATGCACGGGCCTTTCAGGAAACCACCGTGAGCAAACCTCCGCATTCCCACTTCGATACGTCTGCGCTGCCGCGCGAGCATCAATTTGCGGCGTGGCGGGATGCCATCAACGTGCTGTTCGACACGCGCTCCGCCGCCCCGCAGTCGCATGGCTTTCAAGCCAGCGTCGACGCGTATCTTTGCGGCGAGACGGGTGTGGGCATGATCAGCGCGCAGGCACAGCACTATGATCGGTCCCGCTCCAAGCTCGGGCGCGACGGCATGGATGTCTACGTGCTCCAGTACTACCTGGAAGGCAGTTGCGGTCAGCGCGACGGCGCCACCGGCACCGCCACGCGCCCCGGCGATCTGTTCATCGTCGACGCTGCGCAGCCGCTCGCCACCAGCACAAGCGACAGCCGATTCCTGAGCTTGGCCGTGCCACGGCGGCTGCTGGCGCCGCTGCTGCGCGCGCCGGACGAACTCAGCATGCGCGTGCTGCGCGGCGATGCCCCGATGGTCGGGCTGCTGCGCGATCATCTGTGCTCGCTCTATCAATCGGTCGGAAAATTGAGCGAGGCCGAGGCGCAGGCCGTCATCCCGGGCACGCTGCAACTGGCGGCGGCCGCCATCAACTGCCAGGTGACCGAAGCCAGTGCGCCCGCCGTCAGGGAAAGCCTGTTTGCTTCGATCTGCCGGCACGTGCAGCAGAACCTGTCCGACCTCACACTTTCGCCCGAGGGGGTTGCCGTGCAGTTTGGCATCTCGCGTGCCACGCTGTACCGGCTTTTCGAGCGCGAAGGCGGCTTCTTCAACTACCTGCGCACGGAGCGCCTGCGACAGTGCCACGCGATCCTGGCAGACCGCTCGCAGACGCACCGTTCGGTGGCCGAAATCGCGCAGACCTACGGTTTTTCCGACGCATCGAACTTTACGCGCGCGTACCGCCGCGCCTCTGGCATGTCACCGCGTGAGACACGCATGCTGGCCATCGAAGGTCGTGCCACCGCCATGCGTTTCGTTCAGCAAAAAGACTGGCGCACCTGGGTCATGCAGATGCGCTGAAGCGCGCGCGGTACCCCTGCCGCGCTCCGGTTTTCCTTC
>NZ_JBGLYZ010000032.1:0-61958 GCF_047304345.1 Ralstonia sp. Ralssp135 | reverse complement strand
GGCCCCCCCCGTCCCTTATTTATTGGTTTTCCGCGCCGGGGGGGGGGCTGCCCCGCCTTTTAAAAATCAACCGGCGCGGTGGTTTCACGCCCGGCGGCGCCTTTTCTTTTTGGTGCTTCTCAAGATTCCAGCACGGGCTGAAACCAAAAGGGAGCACGCTCCCTCAACCAGCGTTGTCAGTGGATGATGATGGACACCGTTGAATACGCTGGCACCGTGATCGTCTCGCTGTACGTGCCTGCCTTCGTGCCGCGCGCGACCGGGAACTGGCCGAAGCTTTGCAGCGTGGCCGGTACGGACGTCGGCATGGTGCGCTGGCTGCTGTAGCTCGGGCCGTTCAGCGCCGGGATCGAAAAACCGCTGTCCGAGCGAGCTGGATACGCGAAGCCCGACGGGCTGCCTGGCACCGGCAGCAGCGCGACCGCCGTGCCCCAACGGCCCGTTGCATCGCCCAGGCCTGCGCCGCCGCCGGCCTGGATGGCGCTGTTGAGTACCGCAGCCGAATCTGTGGACGAGAAGTTCTGCAGCAGGTTCGTGTAGTACGCAATGCCGTACTGGCGCAGAAGGAAGCCGCCCAGGCTGCCCGAAATCGGATACCCCGGACAGGACGAAGACAGCGACGGATCAAACGCCGTCAGCGAGCAGTCGTACGCGCTTTGCAGCCAGGCCGGGAAGCGGCTGTCGCGCACGTTGTTGAAGGTCGGATCGATCTGGCTGGAGAGCACGTCTTCCATCGTCATCGCCGTCATTTCTTCCAGCCACGTGCCGTACATGTACTGCGAGCCGTGCAGCACGCCGCGCTGGTAGAAGTTGGCCATGTGCGTGAACTCATGGCCGAGCGTCGAGACGACGGTATTCAGCCCATCAGTGCCGCCCAGGTAGATGGTTTCCGAATCCACATACAGCGACAGCGACTGATTCGACAGCGGCTGCGAGCTGGTGGTGAAGTTGTTGCGCGCCCAGAAATAGCCAACGCGGCCATAGGGCTGGCTATCGGGCTGGATGTTCAGCACCACGATATCGAGCGCCTGGTTCGGATCGATCAGGCTGGCGGAGCTGGAGTAGCTGCCCCACGGCTGGCCGACCAGCGAAGTGGCCAGCGTGTAGACCGACTGCGTGCCCGAAGCAAACTTGGTGATGAGCGTGTTGATGATGCCGTCGGTGATCTTGCTGGTGCTGTATTCGGTGTTTTCCACCCACAGGTTGACGATGCGGCCGTCGGTGGCCGTGGCTTGCTGGCGCAGCGTGGCCGTACGCACGGTGGCGGTGCCGTCCGGCTGCTGGTGGTTCCACGTACGCTGCGTGCCGACGCTGGCGACCGACTGCGGACGCAGCACCGTGTCGTTAGACGCGCCTTGCGTCTTGAGCGGGCTGCCGCCGGTGGCGTAGCCGTCCAGCGCATGCATGTTGAAATCGGAAAGCTGGCGGTCGAACGCCGCGTTGGCGTCATTGCCGGCCACGTCGGCGGCAGGCTTGGCGACCGGCGTGCCGGTGGCATTCAGCAGCCCCAGGCCTGTCAGCGAGACGGACGGCATCGGCTGAGCCGCCGCACTCTGGTTGGTGTAGACGAGCGTCACGCTCTGGCCAGTCAGCCCCGCGATCGACACCGGCACCGAGCCGGCCGCTCCGCCCGTGTTGGTCGCTTGCCATACGCCCACGCCGGAGCCGGCGTAGGTATTGCCCAGTGCGCCGCAGTTCGACCCGCTGCACGCCGCCGCCACGGTGATATTGGCGGACGAGCCTTGCGTGGCTGCCGGGGCGGCCCCCGAACTGCCGCCGCCACCGCCTCCGCCACATGCGGCCAGGGTACCTGCTGCTGCCACCATCATCGCGATGGTCCATTGCTTCGTGCCGCGCACGTTGTTGCTGCTGCGTTCCATCCACTTCTCTCCAATTCCGCACATACCAGATGCCTGCACAGGGGCGGCTCGTGACTGCCTCAAGCGCAACATGCGGACGGATTCTCAAGGCGAAGTGGCGGATTCGATTTGTGGAAATGACGGCCTCACAGGCGCCAATTCCCCCCGATGTGGGGGTGCGCAAAGTTTGCGTTGTCGAAAAGGTTGAAAAAGTCGTAGCCCCGGGATGTAGATGCAGAAAACGGAGGAGGGCGCCTGGCGCCACTTTGGCGACGGTGCCGTCCGCTAGAATGGGCCGCCCGCTCATTCACCGCGCCGCAAACGCGCTCAATACGTCACCCGCCGATGCTCGTTGCGCAGCTCAAGTCGTTCTTCATGGTTGCCCGCCTGGGCAGCATCACGCTGGCAGCCAAGCAGCTCGGCCTGTCGCAGCCGACCGTGACTTCGCAGATCCGCGCCCTTGAAGAGGCCTACGGTGTCGAGCTGTTCTACCGGGGCGGGCGCCGGCTTTCCTTGGCGGACGCGGGCGTGCGGCTGATGCCCCTGGTGGACCAGCTCGTGCGCCAGGAAACCGAGATCGACTTCTTCCTGCGCAATTCCGGCGACATGGGATCGGGCCACCTGCGCATCGGCGCGACCGCGCCGTATTACGTGCTCGACATCGTTGATCGCTTCTGCAAAAGCCATCCCGGCATTGACGTCAGCATCGAAGCCGGCAATTCGGTGCAGATGCTCGAAGCGCTGCAGGAGTACCGGGTCGACGTGGCCTCGTCGTCGCAGCGGGTGGACGACGCGCGCTTTCTGCGTATTGAACTGGCACGCGATCCGCTCGTGCTCGTCGTGCATCGCAGTCACGTGCTGGCCGGCCAGACGAGCGTGCCGGTAAGCGCGCTGTCGCAATGCCGGCTGCTGGTGCGCGAGGTGGGATCGACCACGCGCGCCATGACCGAAACGATGATGGCGCAGGCTGGCGTGACGCCGGCTTCCACGGTTGAGATCGGCAGCCGCGAATCCATCCGTGAGGCCATCACGCGCAACCTGGGTGTCAGCGTGATCGCCCGCCAGGAAGTGCCAAGCCACGCCGATCTGCGTGTGCTGCCCTTTGAAGGTGGCGCGCCGGAGCTGAGCGAATACCTGTATTGCCTGCAGGATCGGCGTGAGGCGCGGTTGATTGCCGCCTTCCTGAGCGAGGTCCGGCCGGTCTCGTCATAGACGAACCAAAATCCGGAAATGCGCGCATTGGCGTTTTTGGGGTAACTGCCACAAGGGGTACATGTCGGCTGGCTACAGTGGCGATCGTTTTTGCCACTGTCTGCGCCCCGTGCCCATCTCTCAGCCTGTTTCCAACCCGACCTTGGGTTCTGCCGCGCCGTTCCTGTCTGTGCGGCAAGTCTCGCGCCGCTTTGGCGCATTCACGGCGCTTGACGGGGTGTCGCTGGATGTGGCGCAGGGCGAGTTCGTCTGCCTGCTAGGCCCCTCGGGCTGCGGCAAGACGACCCTGCTGCGCATCATTGCCGGGCTGGAGGCGCACGACGGTGGCCAGATCGTCGCCGGTGGCCGCGATATTTCCAGCCTGCCCCCGCGCGAGCGTGACTACGGCATCGTCTTCCAGTCGTATGCGTTGTTTCCCAACCTGACGGTCGCGCAGAACGTTGGCTACGGGCTGGACGCCAGCAACGGCAACCGTGCGCGCATGCAGGAGCGAGTCTCGGAGATGCTCGCGCTGGTTGGCCTGGCCGGTAGCGAGGCGAAGTACCCGTCGCAGCTGTCGGGCGGCCAGCAGCAGCGTGTGGCGCTGGCCCGCGCGCTGGCGCCCGCGCCATCGCTGTTGCTGCTGGATGAGCCGATGTCGGCGCTGGACGCCCAGGTGCGCGAACACCTGCGCATCGAGCTGCGCCGCCTGCAGCGCAAGCTGAACGTCACCACGCTGATGGTCACGCACGACCAGGACGAGGCCATGGCAATGGCCGATCGCATCGCCGTCATGTCCAACGGCCGCATCGAGCAGACGGGCTCGCCGGCGGAGATCTATTCGCGCCCGGCCACCGGGTTTGTCGCCGGGTTTGTCGGCCAGGCCAACTGGCTGCCGCTGGAACGCGCGGAAGATGGCACGCCCACGCTGGCCGGCCAACCGCTGCTGCTCGATCCGGCTTTCGCCGATGGCGGCTCGATGCAGGGCCGCCTATTCTGCCGCCCCGAAGCCGTCACGCTGCACCCCGATGACGACGCCCCCAACCGCCATCTCGCCCGCGTGGTCGACCAGATCTACCTGGGGAGCCGAACGCGCGTGACGCTGTCGATCGATGGCCTGGCCGATGCACCGCTGGTGGCCGAAGTGGCATCGAGCGCGCTGCAAGCCGGCCACAATGGCCTGGGCGACAGCAAGCTGTGGATTGCGCTGGAGCGCGACGGCTTGCGTGTGTATGCCTGAGGCCGCCATGTCGACGTTGCCTCCCGAGACGAACGTGGTTGCGGCCACTCAATCCGAGCCGGTTCGCGCTGCGAGCCGGCCTTTCTGGCGTACCGATGCGCCGGTGCTGACCGGCATGAAGCTTGGCTGGCTGCTGTTGCTCGCCATCGGTTTGCTGCTTCCCACGGCCATGATGTTGTTGCAGGCCACGGGTCTGGTTGCCAGTGTGCGCAGCACAGACGAGCACGGCCTGGCGCTGGTTGCCCACGTGGTCCAGGCGCCAAATTTTCTCGACATGGTTGGCCGTACGCTGGCCGTATCCGGCGCCGTGGCCGCCATTGTGGTGCCGCTGGCGTTTGCCCTGGCTTACGCGGTGCAACGCACCTGCATGCCGTTGCGCGGCACGCTGCGCACGCTGGCGATGCTGCCGCTGTTTGCGCCGTCGCTGCTGCCGGGCATTGCGCTGGTCTACCTGTTTGGCAACCAAGGCCTGTTCAAGGCATGGATGAGCGGCAACAACATCTACGGCTTCTGGGGCATCGTGCTGGGCGAGGTGTTCTACACCTTTCCGTATGCGTTGATGCTGTTGCAGGCGACGCTCACGCTGGCAGACGGCCGGCTGTATGACGCCGCCCGTGCCATGGGCGCGAGCCCGTGGCGCACGTTCCGCACGGTCACGCTGCCGGGTGCGCGCTACGGGTTGTTCGGCGCCTTCGCGTTGGTCTTCACGCTGGTCGCGACCGACTTTGGTGTGCCGACCGTGGTGGGCGGCAGCTATCAGGTGCTGGCCGTGGAGGCCTACAAGGCCGTGGTTGGTCAGCAGCAGTTTGCACGCGGCGCTGTCATCGGTTTGATGCTGCTGCTGCCGGCGCTGCTGACCTTTGCGGTAGAGCGCCTCGTGCAGCGCCGCCAGCACGCCGCGCTGGCCAGCCGCGCGCAGCCATATCACCCGCAGCCGGATCGCCTGCGTGATGGGCTTTTCCTGCTGCTGAGCGTGCTGGTGGTCGGTGGGATTCTGCTCATGCTTGCCACCGCCGTTGGCGCATCGCTGGTGAAGCTCTGGCCGTACAACCTCGAACTGTCGCTGCGCAATTACGACTTCGACAACATGGACGGCGGCGGCTGGCTGGCGTATCGCAACAGCCTGAAGCTGGCCGCGCTGACCACGGTGTTTGGCACCGCACTGATCTTCACCGGTGCATGGCTGGTCGAAAAGACGCGCGCCGCAGGATGGTTGCAATCCGGCTTGCATTCGGCCATCCGCTTTGCCGTGCTGCTGCCGATGGCGGTGCCCGGCCTCGTGCTCGGTCTGGGCTACGTGTTCTTCTTCAACCATCCGGCCAATCCGCTCAACGGCCTGTATGGCGGCATGGCGCTGATGGTGCTCTGCACGATCATGCATTGCGCCACCGCGGCACACCTCACGTCGGTGGCGTCGCTGGGGCAACTCGATCCGGTGTTCGAGGCGGTGTCGGCCTCGCTCAAGGTGTCGGCGCTGCGCACGTACTGGCGCGTGACACTGCCGATGTGCCTGCCGGCCGTGCTGTCTTGCGCGCGTTACCTGTTCGTGTCGGCCATGACGACCGTGTCGGCGGTGATCTTCCTCTACAGCCCCGATACCGTGCTCGCTTCCGTGGCCGTGTTGAACATGGACGACGCCGGCGACATCGGCCCCGCTGCGGCCATGTCCACGCTCATTCTCGTCACGTCGATCGCCGTATCGCTGCTGCTGGAACTGGCCACGCGCGGCGTCGTGCGCCGCACGCAGGCCTGGCGCACGGCGGCGCATTGAATTCGTAGTCCGTAACCGAAAAAAAGCAGAAAGGAAGCATGAACATGGGTGACTCCTCCCCAATCTCGGCACGCCAGGCCGGCGCAGACCGCGTCAACCCCGGCATCACGCCGTTGCGCCTGGAAGCCGCCGTGCTCGACTGGGCCGGCACCGTTGTCGATTTCGGCTCGTTTGCTCCTACGCAGATCTTCGTCGAAGCGTTTGCCGAGTTTGGCGTGGCCATCACGCTGGACGAAGCCCGCGGCCCGATGGGCTTGGGCAAGTGGGACCACATCCGCACGCTGTGTAACGACGGTGCGATTGCCGCGCGTTTCTCGCTCGCGCATGGCCGCATGCCCACCGATGACGATGTCACCGCCATCTACAACCGCTTCATGCCGCTGCAGATCGAAAAGGTGGGTGCGCATTCCGCAATGATCCCGGGCGCACTGGACACCATCGCTGCGCTGCGCGAAGCGGGGTTGAAGATCGGCACGTGCTCGGGCTATCCGCGCGTGGTGATGGATCGTGTGGTCGATCTGGCTGCCAATGCCGGCTACACACCCGACTGCGTGGTCGCTTGCGATGACGTGCCGCGTGCCCGCCCGTGGCCGGCGCAGGCGCTGCGCTGCGTGGTTGACCTTGCGATTGGCGATGTCGCGGCCTGCGTGAAGGTCGACGACACCGTGCCCGGAATTGAAGAGGGCCGCCGCGCCGGCATGTGGACCGTTGCGCTGCTCATGTCGGGCAACGCGCTGGGCCTGCCGTACGAGCAATACATCGCACTGTCTGCAGACGAGCGTGCGCGCCATCGCGTCGCCATCTCGGCCGGCTTTTCCGCCTGCCGTCCCCATTACGAGATCGACACGATTGCCGATCTGCCTGAAGTCGTGGCCGACATCAACCGCCGTCTGGCGCGCGGTGAACGCCCGCAGTGCATCTGAGTTTGTTGTTCTGTTTGTTGTCTTTTCCGCTGCATCACACCATACCGAGGAAACCATGACCGCACGTCTTTCCCTGCTGGCCGCCGCAGTCGCTTCGGCCGCGATGGCTTTCGCCACGTCGGCTTTTGCCAAGACCACGCTGACCGTATACACGGCGCTGGAAGCTGATCAAGTGAAGGCGTACCAGGAAGCTTTCGAGAAGGCCAATCCGGACATCGAGATCAAGTGGGTGCGCGACTCCACTGGCGTTGTCACCGCCAAGCTGCTGGCCGAGAAGAACAACCCGCGCGCCGACGTCGTGTGGGGCCTGGCCGCATCGAGCCTGGCCATCCTGGACAAGGAAGGCATGCTGACGCCGTACGCACCGGCCGATCTGTCGAAGATCGGTGCGACGTACCGCGACAAGGCCAACCCGCCGGCATGGGTCGGCATGGATGCATGGGGCGCCGCCATCTGCTTCAACACCGTTGAAGCGCAGAAGCAGAACCTGCCGAAGCCGACTTCGTGGGCTGACCTGACCAAGCCCGTGTACGCGGGCAAGATCGTCATGCCGAACCCGGCTTCGTCCGGCACCGGTTACCTCGACGTAAGCGCATGGCTGCAGATGCTGGGTGAGCAGAAGGGCTGGGCCTACATGGACGCGCTGCACCAGAACATCGGTCAATACACGCACTCGGGCTCCAAGCCTTGCAAGATGGCCGCTTCGGGTGAATTCCCGATCGGCATCGCGTTTGAATACCGTGCCGTGAAGTCGAAGAAGGAAGGCGCGCCCATCGACATCGTGCTGCCGTCCGAAGGCCTGGGCTGGGACGTGGAAGCCACCGGCATCATGAAGGGCACGAAAAACCTGGACGCCGCCAAGAAGCTGGCCGACTTCTCTGCAAGCCCGGCTGCAATGGCGCTGTACGAGAAGAACTTTGCCGTGGTCGCCACGCCGGGCTTCTCCAAGCCTGATCCGCTGCTGCCGGCCGACTACGAAAAGCGTCTGATCAAGAACGACTTTACGTGGGCCAGCGCCAATCGTGATCGCATCCTCGCTGAGTGGACGAAGCGCTACGACGGCAAGTCGGAGAAGAAGTAAGCGATGCAAGCTCCCGTAACTCAAGGGGGCCTGGATGCCAGCACCGACGTCGCCATCGTCGGGGCTGGCATTTTGGGCTTGGCGCACGCGGCCGCTGCCGTCAAACGCGGCCTGCGCGTGACGGTATTCGAGCGTAGTGATATTGCCGTCGGCGCGTCCATTCGCAATTTCGGTCAGATGCTGGTGACCGGCCAGCCGCCCGGCGTCATGCTGGACCTCGCGCGCGAAAGCCGCGCGCTGTATCTCGACTGGGCCGACAAGGCCGGCATCTTTGCGCGCGCCAACGGTGCGCTGCTATTTGCCCGCAATGCCGCAGAAGAAGCCGTACTGGACGAGTTCATGGCGACGCGCGCACCGGCTTTCGGCTACAACGTAAAGCTGTTGCGCAGCGCAGACCTGGCAAACCTCTACGATGGCCGCTTCATGCGCCACCGCGCAGCGCTCCAGGGCTTTGATGATTTGCAGCTTTATTCGCGCGAAGCCATTCCGGCGCTGGCGTCATGGCTTGCCACGCAAGGCGTGCGCTTCCATTTCGGTACGCTGGTGCGCCATGTGGAAGGCGGCCGGCTGGAAACAACTGCTGGCGTGTGCAACGCCGAGCGCGTGATTGTGTGCAGCGGTCACGATTACCAGACGCTGTGTGCTGACCAGCTTCGCACGCTGCAACCGCAGGTTTGCCGCCTGCAGATGCTGCGTGTCACGCCGGAAGACGGCCTCCGCCTGGAGCATGCCGTGCTGACTGGCCTGTCATGCACGCACTACGGCGCATTTGCGGACTTGCCGACCGCCCAGGCGCTGGCCATGCAGATCGAGCATCAGCGCCCCGAGCTGGCGCGTCATGGCATTCACCTGTTGGTGAGCCCCACGCCATATGGCGACTGGATCATTGGCGATTCGCACGACTATGGTCAGGACGCCCGTCCGTTCAACGCCGAGTCGGTCGACAACATCATGCTCGAGCTCGTGCGTGACACCTTCGGCAGCAAGCTGCGCGTGGTTGAGCGTTGGCAGGGCGTGTACGGCGCCAAGTGCCACGTACCCGGCAGCGGCGCGTTCTCCATCACCCGCGTCGACGATCGCACCACCGTCGCGCTGATGCACAGCGGCATTGGCATGAGCGTCGGACCGGCGCTGGCGCATCGGCATATGGACGCGCTGGTCGACGGCACCGAACTGCCGCAATGGACGCCACCGGCAAGCGTGCCCGCAGCGGTGGCTGCCTGACACAGCTTTGTTCAGTGCAAAGACGCTCGCACGGTTCACGCCGCGCGGGCGTTTTCGTTTTCAGGCAGCAAAGAGTTCGACGATGGGCCAGCCACGCGATTCGGCCACGGCCCGCAAGGTGGTGTCGGGGCTTACGGCCACCGGATGTGAAACGGCTTCGAGCAGCGGCAGGTCGTTGCGTGAGTCGCTGTAGAACACGGTGCGCGAGAAGTCTGTCATGCGCTGGCCGCGCTGCGCGAGCCATTCCGTTACGCGCACGATCTTGCCTGCGCCAAAGGTGGCGGTGCCGAGCGGGTTGCCGGTGAACGCGCCATCGCTCTGACCGTTGAGGGTCTCGCCCTCCACCGCCAGCAGATGCGGCACGTTGAATGCGGCGGCAATCGGCTCAGTCAGGTAGCGGTGCGTGGCGGTGACGATGCAGCAGAGATCGCCGGCGCGCAGGTGTGTGTCGACCAGTTGCCGTGCGCGCGGCAGCATGGCGGGTGTGATGACGTCGCGCAGGAACGTGGCACGCCAGGCGTCGAGCCGTGTGCGCGGGTGCTGGGCCAGCAGGCCGAGCGAGAAGCGCGCGTGTCGCGCAAAGTCGAGCGTGCCGTCGCGGTATTCCCGCATCCAGCGTTCATTGGCTTGCTCAAAGACGCTTCGATCCACGGCGCCCTGGGCGACCAGGAAGCGGCCCCATTCGTATTCGCTGTCAATGGGCAGCAGGGTGTGGTCCAGGTCGAACAGGGCAAGCGATTGCATACAGCAGGCGGGCGGGGGCGGTTGAAAAACCGCGAGGTTACGGCCCTAGCGCGTCGCGGCTGTGTCCATCGCCATAACTTTGGCGATGAACGCATCGGCGTTTTTCTTTGGTGCCTGCGCAACCTGCGGGTTCAGGCAGTCGAGGAACGCGCGTATCAGCCGTGCGTCCTTGCGCTCCTTCAGGAAGTACAGATATTCGTGGATGACCGGCGCGTTGTCTGCAAACGGCAGCACGCGCACGTCGGGCCGGCGCGGTGCTTCACGCGCGGGCACGATGCTGCAGCCAAGCCCAAGGCTGATCGCCTCGTAAATGGCTTCGCGGCTGCCGATGATGCTCGTGCTGGCAGGCTCGATGCCGGCTGCGGCGAACGCGTCTTCGGTAACCCGGCGGGTGACGGAGCCCGGTTCGCGCATCAGCAGCTGGCAGCCGGCAACGTCATCCAACGTGATGCTCGGGCGCCGTGCAAGCGCATGGTCTAGCGGCACGACCAGCACCATGGTGTCTTCAGCCAGCGTGATGCGATGCAGGCGTTCGTCATCCACGGCGTGAGACGAAACCGCCAGGTCGATACGCACCTCCGAGAGCGCCTCGAGCATCTGCTGCGAATTGCCGAATTCGATGGTGATCTCGATGGTCGGATGCCGCGCGCGAAACGCCGCCACGCTGGGCAGGATGTAGTAAGGGCCCGTGGCGCCCACGCGCAGGTTGCCAGTGCGCAGATCGCCGGCATTGCGCAGGAGAAAATCGACGTCACCTTCCTGCTGCGCAAGGCGCTCGACGATGGGCATGAGGCTCACGCCCAGGTCTGAAAGGTCCAGCCGGCTGCCGCGGCGGTGGAACAACTCCACGCCGTACATCTCCTCCAGCTGGCGGATGCGTCCGGTCACGGTCGGCTGCGACAGGCGCAGGTGTTTGGCAGCGGAGGTAACGCTGCCCTGGCGCGCCACCTCGAAGAACGACATCAATAGATCGCCCAGCATGCTTGTGTTTCCCTGATATGTCTTTTTGATCGTCAGGTGCACAGTCTAGGCAGCGTTTGTGACGCTACATACCGTTAAACCTTACGGTCAGCCGTGGCTGCTTGCGTCGACGCTGGCCTGAATTTTGAGCGAGTTTCGAGGAGGGCGCCGGGCGCACATCGTGCTACCGTATGAACCTATGCGCGTAACAGAGGAGACACCATGCCGGTGCTGAAGGTCGATGTCGTCACGGCAGAAGAGCGGCTGTACGAAGGCAACGCCAAGTTTGTGGTCATCCCCGGCACCGAGGGTGAACTAGGCATTCTGCCCGGCCATGAACGTCTGCTTACGCGGCTGCGTCCGGGCACCGTCCGGGTCACGCAGGAGAACGGGGAAGAGGTGATCCTCTTCGTGGCCGGCGGCTTTGTCGACGTGCAACCCGAGCAGGTCATCGTGCTGGCAGACACGGCTGTGCGCGCACACGACCTGGATGAGGCCAAAGCCGAGCAGGCGCGCAAGGCCGCAGAAGAGCACATGCAGAACAGCAAGAGCAAATTCGACTATGCACGTGCGCAGGCGGAGCTGGCCGAGGCCGTCGCGCAACTAGTCGCCATCGAACGTTTGCGCAAGCGCCGCCGCTGAGCCTCTGGCGTCACAAATGGCCCGTGCTGCCTCCACACCATAACGGCGGTAATGTGTCGCCCCAGCCTGGGAGGGGTAAAGAACCGCGCCGGTTCTCCGTTTTAAAGCAGAACTATCGAATTCCCGCTGAACGTCCCTCCAGAGATGTGATCGGTTTTGCCGGTTCTGCTGATGTCGCCCCTTGTTGTAATTGCCCGTGCGTTTGCGCTTGGTTGCCGCAAACACCCGAGTGCCGAGCATTCATTCGCGTTGCCCATACGCTTGCCGTGCGTGCCATCCCACCCGAAGCGGTGCGCGCAAATGTTTGCGGTGGCCGGTGCGTTGCTTTGCCGCACGGCGTTGGCGCAAACAGACGTCACCGATCTGACCGCACTGCCTATCGAGCAACTCATGCAGGTGCAAGTCGTCACCGGCGCATCCAAGTACGCGCAAGCCGCAAATGAGGCACCCGCCAGGGTTTCGGTCATCACCGCTGCTGACATCAAAGCCTATGGCTGGCGCACGCTGGCTGACATTCTGGGCAGTCTTCCGGGGCTCTACACCAACTACGATCGCAACTACACCGCGCTGGGCGCACGCGGCTTCTTGCGCGCGGGCGATTACGACACGCGCTTCCTGTTGCTGATTGATGGCCATCGCACCAACGATCCCATCTTCGACCAGGCGGCCGTCGGCACCGAAGCCATCCTGGACGTCGACCTGATCGAGCGGGTGGAGTACGTGCCCGGAGCGGGCTCGGCGGTGTACGGATCGAACGCGCTATTCGGTGTGATCAACATCATCACAAAGCGGGGCCGCGACATTGACGGCGTGCAGGCCAGCGGATCAGCGGGCAGCGCCAATGCGCGCGATGCCCGCGTGACGTGGGGCAATCGGGCCGAGAACGGCGCCGAATGGCTGCTGTCGGCCAGCGTGAACGATGCCCCGGGGCGCGACCTCTACTTTCCCGAGTTCAACCAGCCGGGCGTGAGCGATGGCGTGGCCCGCGGTATGGAATACGACCGCGCCAAGCGCCTGTTTGCCAAGGGGAGTTTTGGCGAGTTCGGGCTGACCTTCGGCTACGTCGATCGTACGAAGGGCGTGCCGACGGCGCCGTACGACCAAAGCTTCAACGACCCGCGCTCGCGCACCGTCGACACGCGGCAGATGTTCAACGGCACGTGGCAGCACGCGCTGGACGACACGACCGACGTGACGGCGCGGCTGTTCTGGGGCCGCTATGTCTCGCAGGGGGACTACGCATACAGCCCACCACCGGTCGGCATCAACCGCGATCTATTCGACACTGCGTGGTACGGCACGGAACTCAAGCTCGTGACCCGCCGCATCGAACGCCACACTCTGGTCATCGGCACGGAGCTGCAACGCGACTACCGTGATGCAATGCGCAATTTCGATACAGCGCCGTACGCCAGCTACCTGGACGACCATCGCGACAACAACCGCGTGGGCGTGTATGTGCAGGATCAATTCATGCTCCATCGGGACTGGGTGCTGGACACGGGCCTGCGCTACGACCACACGAGTTTTGCGCCGGGCATCTTCAGCCCGCGCGTGGGCCTGATCTGGCATGCCGCTCCAACGACCACCGTCAAGGCGATCTACGGCATGGCCTATCGCGCGCCGAACGATTACGAGCTGAACTATCAGACCAGTGCGCCCGGGGGGCAGCAAGTCACCAATGGGCTGTCGGCTGAACGCATACGCACGTATGAAACGGTAGTCGAGCAGCAAGTTGCGGCAGGCGGCAAGGCGACCTTGTCGGTGTTTCAGAACAACGTTTCCAACCTGATCAGCCAGAGCGAAGACCCAAACACGGGGCTGCTCTTTTTCAGCAACGTAGCGCGTGTGCGCACACGCGGCGCAGAACTCGGCTACGAGCAGAACTGGCCGGGCGGCACGCGCCTGCGCACGAGCTACAGCTTCCAGCGTTCCGAAGACGTCGATGCCGGCCAGACGTTGAGCAACTCGCCGCGTCACATGCTCAAGATCAACGCCACCGCGCCTGTGTGGCGCAGCGACTGGCGTGCTGGGGTGGAGGCGCAGTACATCAGCAACCGGCTGACGACAGCCGGCCAGGTGGGCGGTTACTGGATCGCCAACCTGACCTTGCTGGCGGCACGGTTGGCGCCCAACCTGGAGATGTCGACCAGCATCTACAACCTGTTCGATCGGCGCTATGCCGATCCGGCCGGGCCGGAGTTGCCGCAGCCGTCCGTCGAGCAGGATGGCCGTGCCTTTCGCGTGAAGTTCACCTACACCTTCCGATGAGAGCCCCGCACGGCATCGTCCGACGTGCCCTATGGCCACGACCGCGCAGGTTATGCGCGGTGCTGGGCGCCGTGCTGGCGGGCGTGGCCTGCATGGGTGCCACGCACGCGCAGATGCAGGCCAGCGAGGGGCAGGTCAAGGCGGCGTTCATCTATAACTTTGCGCTGTTCACCAACTGGCCGGCCGATGTCATGCAGGCCGACGCGCCAATGGTGGTGTGCGTGACAGCACAGCATCCGTTGCAAGCGGCCTTGGAAAAACTGACAGGAAAACCCGTGCGCGGACACCGCCTGGAAATCCGACATATCAACGACGGCACCGTTGCCGGCTGCCATGTCCTGGTGTTTGACACGCGTGCCCAGAACGGCGTGCGCCTCGACCCGGGCACGCCGGTGCTGACGGTGTCCGACAGCCCGAAGAACGAGCGCGTGGCCGGCAACCCCGAACCGATGATCGCGTTGACGCTGCATGACGATCGCGTGGTTTTCGACATCGATGCAGTGGCCGCGCGGCAGGCCCATCTGCAGCTCAGCTCGCAACTGCTGCGCCTGGCTAGGACCGTGCAATGAGCTTGTCCATTCCGACCCCTCGGCCCCGCCTGGGGCACTCCATGGTGCGGGCCAACATGGCCGGTGCTGGCGCGGCGCTGACCATCGCGGGGTTCCTGCTCATCGTGTTCCAGTTCATCGCGCTGCATGCGGCGCTGGTGCGCGACGTGCACGTGCAGGCGCGCATCGTTGGCGCCAACAGCGTGGCCGCGCTGCTCTTCAATGACCGTCGTGCCGCAGAAGAAACGCTGGCCGCCCTGGAGGCATCGCCGTCGCTGCGTGCGGCCGGTATTTTCAGTGCATTGCGCAAGCCGTTGGCGCTGTACCAGCACCGCGATGCCGGGCCGGTGCGCGCGCCCGATGCCGCCATGCTGCGGGACTCGGATGTGTCCACGCTGACCACGCTGGAGGTGGTGGAGCCGGTGGAGTCGGAGCGTCGCGTGATCGGCTATGTGGTGGTGCGCTCGAGCCTGACCGAGCTGTACATGCAACTGCTCGGCTATGCCGTGCTCACGGTGTCGGTGGGCATCGGCGCGATGGGTCTGGCGTATCTCGTGATCGCCCGCATGCGCCGCGCGGTGCTGCAGGCAGAGGCGCATCTGGATTACCTCGCCCACATCGATTCGGTCACGGAACTGCCGAACCGGCATGCCTTCAACGAACGCCTGCAGGTGTCGCTCAAGCGCGCAGGCCAAGCGGGTGCAGTGGGGCTGCTCCTGCTGGATCTGGACAACTTCAAGGTGGTCAACGACACGTTGGGCCACAACAACGGCGACCGCCTGCTGCGCCAGGTTGCGCGGCGGCTGAATGACGTGGTCGACCAAGCCAACTTGCGTGCCGTGCTGTGCCGCATCGGCGGGGATGAGTTCGCGGTGATCGCAGAGCTGTCTGGCCGTGCGCAGATTGCCGACACGGAAGCGGCAACGTTGGCCGATGGCTTGGCCAAACGCATTCTTGCCGCGCTGGCGGCGCCGTTTGCGCTCGACCTGCATCAGATTTACGTGACGGCGAGCGTGGGCGTGAGCCTGTATCCGCATGACGCGCGCGACGTGCAGGTGCTCACACGCAACGCCGATACGGCGATGTACCACGCCAAAAATCACGGCAAGAACGCAGCTGCGAGCTTCACATCGGAGATGGACCAGCAGGCGCGCCGCCGCCTGCGTGTGGAAGCCGATCTGCGCCGCGCGCTCGACCGCGAAGAGCTTTTGCTGGCCTACCAGCCGCAGGTGCGCCTGTGCACAGAAGACGCACACGATGCGGTGATCTGCAAAGCAAACGTCTACGGCGTGGAGGCGCTGGTGCGCTGGCGCCATCCAGAGATCGGCCTGATCGGCCCCGGCGAGTTCATCGCGGTGGCGGAAGAAACCGGCCTGATCGTGCCGCTCGGCCTATGGGTGCTGCGCACCGCATGCCAACAGGCTGTGCGCTGGATGCACGAAGACGGCGTCACGCTGCGGGTGGCCGTCAACCTGTCGGCGCGGCAGACGCGTGACCCGGCCCTCGTGGAAAACGTCATGGCCGTGCTGCGCGAAACCGGCATGCCGCCGAATCAGCTCGAACTCGAAATTACGGAGAGCGTGCTGATGGAAGACATCGAGGCCAACATCGCGCTGCTCGAATCCCTGCACGCGGCCGGCATCAGCCTGTCGATTGACGATTTCGGCACCGGGTATTCGTCGCTGGCGTATCTGCAGCGTTTCCCGATCCAGAAGCTCAAGATCGACCGCAGCTTCGTGCAGCGCATGCCCGGCGACGGCGAAGCCATTGCCGGCGCGGTGATCGCCATGGCGCATAGCCTGCGCATGCAAGTGGTGGCCGAAGGCGTGGAAGACCCCGAACAGCTCGCGTTGCTGCGCAACGCCGGATGCGACCTGGGGCAGGGCTATCTGTTCTCGCGCCCGCAGCAAGCCGACGCGTTGATGGCGTGGCTCAACCGGCTGGACAACACTGCGGACAGCGGCACCGCTGCGTGTGCCGACGAGGACGCGATGCCGAGCGCGTCGTTGCCGTCGTCGTTGGCGGGGTAATTTCCTCCCGCAGAAAGCCGAGCTTTCAGAATTGACCTATTTGGTATAATAACCAACTAGGTTAATTTGGCGTGCATGGAAAAACGTACGCCACATGCCAAACTGTCGCTCGTTCGCGAACTGATCCGATCCGGCAGCGTGCGCGCGACACGCAGCGCATACGAGGGTGCGCTCGAACTCGGTATCACGAATTTGGCGGGTATGTGCGCAGTCGTCATGACGCTTACGCCGCACTGCTTTTGCAAGAGCATGACAACGCATGCCGACCACCGCGTGTGGCAAGACGTCTATCACGCCAAGGCGAGCGACCAAGACATCTACCTGAAGCTGACCGTCGTTGATGACGTGCTGATCGTTTCCTTCAAGGAGCTTTGATCGTGAAATGCCCGAGCTGTGGTGCTGCCGAGTTGATTCATGACACGCGCGATGTGCCGTACGCCTACAAAGGCGAAACCACTGTCATCCCCTCCGTGACCGGAGATTTCTGCCCGGCATGCGATGAAATCGTGCTCGAACGGGGGCAGGGCAACCGATATGGCGAACTGGTGTCCGCCTTTCAACGTCAGGTGAATTCGGCCTACGTTGACCCCGCCTACATCGCGGCTGTGCGTCGCAAGCTGAATCTTGACCAACGTGAGGCCGCCGAGATTTTTGGTGGCGGCGTCAATGCGTTCTCGCGCTATGAAACCGGTAAGACGAAACCGTCTCTGGCGCTGGTGAAACTCTTGAAGCTTCTGGATCACCACCCCGATCTGCTGACTGAAATCAAGACGGCTTGATCGCGCCAAAAGAAAAGCCCGTCAATGCGCGGGCTTTTTGCTGAGTGGCCATTGGGGGCGTTCAAGCCGCAGCCCGCCGCGCCGCCCGCGTAGCCCCGGCCGTCAGCACCACCACCGCCGCCAGGATGATGCCCGTCGCACCCAGCGTCTGTGGCGCGACTACTTCATCGGCCAACCACGCGCCCATCAGCAGGGCGATGGGCGGGTTCACATACACATAGCTTGTCGCCATGACGGTGGACACGCGCTCCACCAGCGCCATGTAAGCCGTGAAGGCAATGGCCGAGCCGAACACCACGAGGTAGCCCCATGCAAGCGCGGAATGCATGCCGATGTGCTTGGGCCACACTTCGCCGGTGATCAGGCTGAGCAGGACGAGCGCCACGCCGCCAAACGCCATCTCGAGTACGAACGCCGTCATGCCCTTGGGCATGTCGATCCGTTTTGAGAGCTGCGAGCCGAATGACCACGAAGCAATGGCGGTGGTCAGTGCCAGCACGCCGACCGTGCTGGCCTGGAACTCCGCCCCGCGAAACAGCACCGCAATCCCGATGCTGCCCAGCGCAATGGCGCCAATCTCATACGCACGCAGGCGGCCGCCTGCTAGCAACGTCCACAGCGTGGAGAACAGCGGCATCGATGCGATCATCACCGTGGTCGCACCCGACGAGATGGTCTGCTCTGCCACCGCTGTCATGCCCATGCCGCCCACCAGCATGAACGCACCGATGAGCGCGCAGTTGCGGACCTGGCGTGCGGTCGGCCGATCTTCCGGTTTCCCGCGCTGGCGCAGGATGGCCAGCGGAGCGAGCAGCAATGCCGCGGCCAGAAAGCGCGAGCCCATCATCAGGAAGGGCGGCAGATCGGTCAGCGCAAAGCGGATGGCGAGATACGTTGTGCCCCACACCACGTAGGTGATGAGCAGGCACAGGGCGATGAAGGGGGACATGAGGGAACCTCTGCGAGGAAGTCCCGATGCTACTCAAGGCAAGCTGACGCGCAAAACGAGTTTTGTTATCGCTCGTTGTGAGCGGTGTTAGCAAGCAAGTGAGCTGAGGTGTATGCGGGGTTTGAGACCCCAACCGCCGGGTTCCGAACCTCGTGATCGGGGATTATGAACCCGGCGTGCCGAGTTTTGAACCTCATGCATGGCGTTCAGAACCTCAATGTCGGCGTTCGAACTACGAGATATCGAGGTTCTGAACGCTACCCGTCAGGTTCCGAACGCCAACGGTGCAGTTCGGAACCTCAAGCGCGGAGTATTGGAACCCGAAGTGTCGAGTTCAAAACGCCAAGCCTCACGTTCCGAACCTCGAAGGCGGGTCAGATCACCCGAAACCCGTGCGTACCATCCCGCCGCAATTGCTCCACCAGCCCGAACTCCCAATCGAGATACCCCTGCATCGCGGTGCGCGGGGCGCTCGTGCCTTCATACGGGCGGCGGTAGCGGTCGATGCGGGCTGAGGCCAGGTGGGTCTCGCCGGTTTCTACGGGCAGGCCGGCCGCCACCCATGCTGCCGTGCCGCCGTCGAGCACCCACACCTCGGCTTGCGTCAGCTCGGCAAGGTCGGCGGCGGCAAAGCGGGCGAGCTGGCTGGAGCCACAGGTCAGCACATAGCGGCGTGCCGTCGGGATGCGCGCGAGCGCTGCGGGCAAGTCTGAGCGCACGGCAAACCACGCGCCCGGAATATGCCGCGCAACGTAGTTGGCGCTGCGCGTGACATCGATGACGGCTGTGTCGCCCGCTTCCAGCCAGCCGGCCAGGGCGTGGGCGTCAACCGTGCGCACGGCAGGAGGTTGTGGAGCGGGCGTCTGCCACGTGCCAGTGACGCTGCGCTCGCTGGCGTCGACCAGATCGACGACATAGACCTCCCAGCCCATTTGTGCGAGCCACGAGGCGGACATGTCGGCGCGCACGCCGTCGTCATCGGCCAGGACGATGCGGGCGCCGCGCACTGCTGCTGTGTGATCGGTTTCCTGCACAAGCTGCCCGCCGGGCGCGCTGGCAAAGCCGGGAAGGTGGCCGGCGGCGTATTCCTCGGGCGTGCGCACGTCGAGCTTGTAGAGCGTGCGGTCCGGCGCCTCCAGTTTGGCGACGTCAGCCAGTGCAATGCGCGGGACGTTGGCGCGTTCGGCGACGGCGCGCGCATCGGCTTGCGCCTGCGCGCGCGTATCTGCAGACACGTCCAGCGGGTGCCGGCGGCTGGCGCCATGGTCCAACACCTGATCAGCCAGCAGCCAGCCGATGGTGCCGTTGCGCAGTGCCGCCACCGGGTTGGGAATGCCGGCATTCACGAGCGATTGCGTGCCGATGATACTGCGCGTGCGCCCGGCGCAATTGACGATGACCTGCGTGCTCGGGTCCGGCGCCAGCTCGCGGATGCGTAGCACCAGCTCGGCTCCCGGCACGCTCGTCGCCGTGGGGATGCTCATGGTTTGAAATTCTTCATAGCGGCGGGCATCGACGATGACCACGTCGCGCTTGGCATCGAGCAGCGCCTTGACCTCCTGCGCGCTGAACGAAGGCGTATGGCGGTGCGCCTCCACGTATTCGCCAAAGGCCTTGCTGGGCACGTTCACGTCTTGAAAGACTTCGCCGCCGGCGGCGCGCCAGCCATCGAGGCCGCCTTCGAGCAGGTACACGCGCGTATAGCCGAGTTCGGACAGCTTGGCGGCCGCTTGCGGGGCGAGGTCCACGCCATCGTGCACGCCATACAACACGATCAATGTATCGCGGCGCGGAATGCGCGACCACGCTTCCAGCTCCAGCCGCGAGAGCGGCAGGTTGGCCGCCCACAGCGGGTGCGCTTGCGCGTACGGGTCTTCCTCGCGGACGTCGAGCAGCGCGATCTCCTTGCGAGCCAGCAGGGCAGCGCGCACGTCGGCATACGCGAGCGTCGGGACGTGGGTTTCGGCCAGCGGCGCAGCGACCGGCGATTCAATGGTGTCGATAGGGCTGCTCATGATGCGGGCGTGTCCTTGGAGCGATCCCAGAGATTGGGCAGATGGGTATTCGAATAGCCGGAGACGAAAGGCTTGCGCTCGCCGTCTTCCATATAGACGGAGCGGTGGATGCCGCCGATGTTGCCGCCATACACGTGGATGCTGATCGACGTGCGATCGTCAAAGGCGTTGTGCACGCGGTGGATGTCGCCAATGCGCGGGGAAACGCGCTCCACAGCGCCGGGCTCCAGGCGGATGGCTGGCCCGTCGGGTTGGGGCTTGCCTTGCGCGTCGAGCTTGAACGGTTGCGAGTATTCAGCGCCGCGCAGCATGCCGATCAGGCCCCATGTGGTGTGGTCGTGAATGGGCGTGCGCTGACCAGGGCCCCAGACAAAGCTGACGATGGAAAAGCGCTCGCCCGAATCGGCATGCAGCAGGAACTGCTGGAAGTGCTCGGGGTGCGGCTGCGCGTATTCAGCGGGTAACCAGTCGTCGCGGGCGACGAGTTCGCCGAGCAGGGCGCCGGCGCGCTCGAGGATCTCGGCTTCAGTCGGCTGCTGATCCAGCAAGCGCGACAGAGCGGTCACGAAATCACGCAGCGGCACCGTGGACTGGGTTTGTGCGGATGCCGCAGCGGAAACAGCAGCGCGGGCAGGCGTGCTCATCGGCAAGTTCCTGATGTGGGGTTTTGCGCATCTTGCTGGACTTGGGCGGAGGCGTCTACTGAAACCCCAAGTGCCGTGCGGCTGACGGGGAGCAGCCCGGAGTTGTCGTGCAGAGCGTGGATTCGGCTGCACAGCACGTCGCGATCATGTCGGTGCTGATCAACGGGTCGATCGATGCATGGTCAAGGTGGAGGCCGTATTGCTGCCCGCGGCGGCTTCCACCTTTGAAGCTTGGGTTTCCGCTTGTGGCTTAGCGGGCGTTGCCCGAATGGGATTCCGCACTGGGCCGCGAGCCGCCATGCGGGCCAGCGGTACCGGGCGCTTCCACGACGTTCTTGGGCAGATTAGAGGCCGGAGTGGCGGCGTCCGGGGCGTTGTTGCCACCCTTGCCAAAGCGTGCCGCCAAGCGGTCCTGCACTTCGGTCAGCTGGGCTTGCTCTTGCGCTTTTTGTGCGCGTTCCGTCTCGGCCTGCTTTGCAGAGGCGGCTTGTTCGGCCGGCGTGGGCGGTGGCAGCTTGCCGTGGGCGGGGTGCGGCAGCGCAACCACGGTCAAACCGATGGCAACCGCGGCAGACCATATGGCGGAGCGTCGAATGTTCTGGCGTGTTTTCGGCATGGCGGTCTCCTGGTCGGGATCGCCATGGTTCAGCAAGTGCAGTGCCGCGTGAGTTCAGTGCCCCTCGGCAAGCGAGTTGTGCAGCACCGTCTTGAGCAGGTTGAACACCGGGTTGTCGTTGTCCTTGCGATAGGCCATCCAGAGTTCAACCGGCGTGGCGGGCGTGGTGCGCACCGGGCGGTAGACGACGCCCTCGAAGTGCAGCATGGCCGCCGCCGCGGGAATGAGCGCTACGCCAATGCCGGCACGCACCAGCGCCAGCATCGAGTGGATCTGGCTGACGTATTCAACGATGTCGGGCAGCACCTCCGCACGCTCGAACAGGCTGCTCACCATCTGGTGGAAATAGCGCGCCTCGTATGGCGAATACATCAGCAGCGGCTGCCCCTCGCAATCGCGCAGGCTGGGGCGTTGCGGCCAAGTGTCAGCCACCGCTTCCGGCAGGGCGATCACGAGTGCTTCCTGCGAGCACGGCACGGCAATCAGTTCGCCGTGCTCCACCGGCGGGCGCAGCAGGCCGACGTCGATCTCGCGCGCATCCAGCGCGGAGAGTTGCGCGCCGCTCACCATTTCTTTGAGCGTCAATCGCACGCCGGGTGACGCCGCCCGCACGGCGCTCACCAGCAAGGGCAACTTCCCGTAGCCGACCGACGCGGTAAAGCCAATCGCCAACTGGCCTGCGGCACCTGTGGCCACGCGCCGGGCCGTGGCTGCCGCCTCATCCGCCAAGCGCAGGATGCGCGATGCATCGGGCAGAAAACTGCGCCCCGCAGCGGTCAGCTTGACCGAGCGGCTGTTGCGCTCCAGCAGCTCTGTACCGACCTGGTGTTCGAGCAGACGCACCTGGCGTGACAGCGGCGGCTGCGTCATGTGCAGGCGTTCCGCTGCGCGCCCAAAGTGCAGTTCTTCGGCCACGGCAACAAAGCAGCGGAGTTGGCTGAGTTCAAACATCGATTCAAAACCTGTATGGATTGAGTCAGTGCTTATCTTGAATGGGAAAGATCGCCGGTGCAAGAATCGGCTCGCCCCTTCGGCTTGAAGGGCCAATAACAACCATCAGGAGACGAGCATGTCCATGGAAAGCGCGGAAGTCGACCGCCGCAGGTTTCTCAGGAGCGTGGCAGGCGCAGGGCTTGCAGCGGCCAGCGGCCTGGCCGCCGCACAGAAGATCGAAGGGTTCAGGCCGAACGCGCGTTACCCCGACGTGGCGGTGGAAGTGCTCGACCCGAGCTTTCTGAAATACCGCCTGTACAGCAGTTCGGTGGAGCAACTTGCCACGGGCATGCGTTGGGCCGAAGGGCCCGTCTACTTTCCTGCCGGGCGCTACCTGCTCGTAAGCGATATCCCGAACAACCGCATCATGAAATACGACGAGACGAATGGCGCGTTCAGCGTGTTCCGCGAGCCGTCGAACTACGCCAACGGCAATACGCGCGACCGGCAGGGGCGCCTCGTCACGTGCGAGCACTCCGTGACGCGCCGCATCACGCGCACCGAATTCAACGGCAGCATTACCGTGCTGGCTGATCAATACCAGGGCAAGCGGCTGAACGCGCCCAACGACATCGTGGTCAAGTCCGACGACAGCATCTGGTTCACCGACCCGACGTTCGGCATCAACGGCAACTGGGAGGGCTTCAAGGCGCAGCCGGAGCAGGCCACGACCAACGTCTATCGGATCGACCCGAACGGCAGCATCCGAGCGATCATCACCGACCTCGTCAACCCGAACGGCTTGGCGTTCTCGCCCGACGAGAAGAAGCTCTACGTGGTCGAGTGGAAGGGCACGCCGTCGCGCAGCATCTGGAGCTACGACATCGCACCCGACGGCACGGCGTCCAACAAGACCAAGCTGATCGACGCCAACGGCGCGGGGGCACTCGATGGCTTTCGCGTCGACAAGGACGGCAATCTCTGGTGCGGCTGGGGCTCGGACGGGCGCCTGGGCATCAATTCAGCCGACTACGACGGCGTGAAGATCTTCAACGCGCACGGCAAGCCGATCGGTTTCATCCACCTGCCGGAACGCTGCCCCAACCTGACCTTCGGCGGGCCGAAGAACAACCGCCTTTACATGGCGAGTTCGCATTCTTTGTACGCCCTTTACGTGGAGGCCGAGGGCGCAGTTTGACGCGCCACTGACCAGACGCGGCCGCGCCGTCACGTGCGGCTGCAGCATCGAAATCGGGGACTTAGGGAAGACCCTGTATCAATACAAGTTTTGTATTAATCGAGACAGCAGTTGGCTTGGACTTGAATCGATGCGGGTGCAAGAATTCGCTCATCAACAACACGCATTCATCGCGAGCGAGACATGTCCCGATACAGCCCCAAAGAATTCGCCCAACAGATCGGCTCTGGTCTGCTGTCTTTTCCGGTCACGCACTTCAAGGCGTCGGACCTGTCGTTCGACGAGGCAGCGTATCGCGCCAACCTGAACTGGCTGTTCAGCCACGATGCAGCCGGCCTGTTTGCCGCCGGTGGCACGGGCGAATTCTTCTCGCTCACCGCGGCTGAAACCGACCACGTGGTGCGCGCTGCCGTGGCGGAAACCGGCGGCAAGATTCCGGTGATTGCCCCGGCTGGCCGCGGCACGGCCGAATCGATCGAATACTGCAAGGCCGCTGAAGCTGCCGGCGCCGACGGCATCCTGTTGCTGCCGCCGTACCTGACCGAAGCCTCCGCCGACGGCGTGGCCGCGCACGTGGAGCAGGTCTGCAAATCGACCAAGCTGGGCGTGATCGTCTACAACCGCGCCAACCAGATCCTGGACGAGAACCACCTCGAACGCCTGGCTGACCGCTGCCCGAACCTCGTCGGCTTCAAGGACGGTGTAGGCGACCTGGAACTGATGACCCGCATCTACGCCCGCCTGGGCGACCGCTTTACCTACGTTGGTGGCCTGCCGACCGCCGAGACCTTTGCGCTGCCGTACCTGACGATGGGTGTGTCGACGTATTCGTCGGCCATTTTCAACTTCGTGCCGAAGTTCGCGCTAGAGTTCTACGCCGCCGTGCGAGCGTTCGACAATGCCAAGGTCTACAAGATGCTCAACGAATTCGTGCTGCCGTACATCCAGCTGCGCAATCGCAAGCGCGGCTATGCGGTGTCGATCGTCAAGGCCGGTATGAAGGTCATTGGCCGTGATGCAGGTCCGGTCCGCGCCCCCTTGACCGACCTGACCGATGCCGAGACGGCAGAACTGTCTGCGTTGGTGTCGCGCATTGCCGAAGTGGAAAAGCTGGCGGCCTGAGCGCAACCGAAAACACAAGGAATCGATATGCAATTGAGCGGCGAACTGTTGTTGGGTGCTGCCCGCGTAGCGGGTGGTGCCGGCAAGGTTCGCGCCATGAACCCCGCCACCGGGGAATGGCTCGAACCCGAATTCACCCTGGCCTCCAAGGCCGATGCCGCACGTGCCGCTGAACTGGCCGCCGCGGCTTTTGACGTTTACCGCGAGACCGCGCCGGAAACCCGTGCAGCCTTCCTGGAAGCCATCGCCAGCCAGATCGAAGCGCTGGGCGATGCGCTGATCGAACGCGCGATGGCCGAATCGGCATTGCCGCGTCCGCGCCTGGAAGGCGAGCGTGGCCGCACGTGCAACCAACTGCGCCTGTTTGCAAGCGTAGTGCGTGCCGGCGATGCCGTGGGCGCACGCCTTGATTCGGCCCTGCCGGAGCGCAAGCCGCTGCCGCGCTCGGACCTGCGCATGCGCCGCATCGCACTGGGCCCGGTGGCGGTGTTCGGCGCGAGCAACTTCCCGCTGGCGTTCTCGGTGGCGGGTGGTGATACCGCGTCGGCGCTGGCTGCAGGTTGCCCGGTGGTCGTGAAGGCGCATCCGGCGCACCCGGGTACGTCCGAACTGGTGGGTCGCGCCATTCAAGCTGCGGTTGCCCAGTGCGGGCTGCCGGAGGGCGTGTTCTCGCTCATCCTCGCGGACAACGACGCGGCTGGCGCACTGGTGGCCGATCCGCGTATCCAGGCAGTTGGCTTTACCGGCTCGCGCGCGGGCGGCCAGGCGCTGTTGCGCATTGCGCAGACCCGTCCGCAGCCGATTCCGGTGTATGGCGAACTGAGCGCCATCAACCCCGTCTTCCTGCTGCCCGATGCCCTGGCCAAGCGCGCTGCTGCGCTGGGCCAGCAATACGTGGCATCGCTCACGATGGGCGCTGGCCAGTTCTGTACGAACCCGGGCCTGCTGCTCGCCATCGACGGGCCGGAACTGGATGCCTTTGAAGCTGCCGCCGCTGCCGCCATGGGCGACGTGGCTGCGCAGCCGATGCTCACGGCCGGCATCCACACCGCTTACACGCGCGGCGTCGACAAGCTGGCCGCCGAGGCCAACGTGCGCTGCGTCGCACGCGGGCAAGAGAGCGACCAACCCAACCGCGGGCAAGCCGGCTTCTACATCACCGATGCGAAGAGCTTTCAGGCGCAGCCGGCGCTGCACGATGAGATCTTCGGCGCGACCGGCCTGGTTGTGCGTTGCCGCGATGCAGAAGAGCTGCGCGCGCTGGCCGAATCGCTCGAAGGCCAGTTGACCGCCACGCTGCATCTGGATGCGGGCGACACAGCCATCGCGCGTTCGCTGCTGCCGATTCTGGAACGCAAGGCGGGCCGCATTCTGGCCAACGGCTGGCCGACCGGCGTCGAGGTGTGCCACGCCATGGTGCACGGCGGCCCATGGCCGGCAACCACGGATGCACGCACGACTTCGGTTGGCTCTGCGGCCATCGAGCGCTTCCTGCGCCCGGTGTGCTACCAGGATCTGCCGGCCGAACTGCTGCCCGAGGCCCTGCAAGACGCCAATCCGCTCAAGCTGCGCCGTTTGGTGGATGGAAGCTGGGCCTGAAGCCGTAACAGTCGAATAGCAAAAACAACACGCCGGGCCGCACAGGACCCGGCAACTTGAACCGACCGGCACGACGGGTGCCGGCTTAAGGAGGAGACGATGGACATCAAAGCCCCTGCAGTGGGAGCACAGGCCGTGCCGCGCGCTGAGCGCATGAGCCGCGTGCGTTTCGTGATCCTCGCGATGCTGTTTATCGTGACGACCATCAATTACGCCGATCGGGCGACCATCTCCATTGCCGGCTCGGCCATGCAGAAGGAACTCGGCATCGATGCCGTGTCGCTTGGCTATATCTTCTCGGCGTTTGGCTGGGCCTATGTGATTGCGCAGATTCCGGGCGGCTGGTTGCTTGACCGCTTCGGTTCCAAGCGCGTGTACACGTTCAGCATTCTGCTGTGGTCGCTGTTCACGCTGGCGCAGGGTGCGATCGGCTTCTTTACCGGCGCGACAGCCATCGCTATGGTGTTTCTCCTGCGCTTCCTCGTGGGCGCGGCAGAGGCGCCGTCCTTCCCTGCGAACAGCCGTATCGTGGCAGCGTGGTTTCCGGCCAATGAGCGCGGCACTGCAGCGGCCATCTTCAACTCCGCACAGTATGCCGCCACGGTGGTGTTTGCCCCGCTGATGGCCTGGCTGGTGCACGCGTTCGGCTGGCATCACGTGTTCATCGTGATGGGCGTGATCGGTATCGTCATGGCGGTCGTGTGGAGGGCGTTCGTGCACGAACCGAAGGACCACCCGGGTGTGAACCGCGCCGAAATCGAGTACATCGAAGCCGGCGGCGGCCTGGTCAACATGGACCGTGCCGGCGCGGCAAAGACGGAAGGGCCGAAACTCGGCTACGTCAAGCAGCTCCTGCAGAACCGCATGCTGATGGGTGTGTACATCGCGCAGTACTGCATCAATGCGCTCACGTACTTCTTCATCACGTGGTTCCCGGTGTATCTGGTGCAGGCGCGTGGCATGTCGATCCTGAAGGCGGGCATCGTCGCGTCGATTCCCGCGGTGTGCGGTTTCCTGGGCGGCATTCTGGGCGGGATCATTTCTGACGCGCTGCTTCGCCGTGGTGCGTCGCTGTCGGTAGCGCGCAAGGTGCCGATCGTGCTGGGCATGCTGCTCTCCATGACCATGGTGATCTGCAACTACGTCGATGCGCAGGCCATCGTGGTGGCGGTCATGGCGCTGTCGTTCTTCGGTAAGGGCCTCGGTGCGCTGGGTTGGGCGGTGAACTCGGATACGGCGCCCAAGCAGATCGCCGGCTTGTCGGGCGCGCTGATGAACACGTTCGGCAACCTGTCGAGCATCACGACCCCTATCGCCATCGGCTACATCGTCAACACCACGGGTTCGTTCAACGGTGCGCTGGTGTACGTCGGTATCCACGCTGCAGTTGCGATCGTCTGCTACCTGTTCATGGTGGGCGAGATCAAGCGTGTGGAACTGAAGCCGCTGTAAGCCACGGGAGCCTTGGAAGTGACATTGCAATCGATCGAATCCGGCGCACGCACGCACACACCGAGTGTGACGGAAATGCTGGTGATCCCTGTCGCGGGCCGCGACAGCATGCTGCTGAATCTGTGCGGCGCGCACGCTCCGTTCTTTACGCGCAACCTCGTCATCCTGAAGGACACCGCCGGGCGCACCGGCGTGGGCGAGGTGCCGGGCGGAGAGGGCATCCGTCAGGCGCTGGAACGCGTGATTCCGCTCGTGATTGGTCAATCGATCGGCCGTACCAACGGCGTGCTGAACAGCATTCGCCGGGCGCTGGCGGGTGGCGGCAATGCCGCGCACCAAGCGACGGTGCACCAGGTGACCTCGGCCTCGGAAGCCGCCGTGCTGCGTCAGCCGCACGAGATCAACCTGCGCATGGACAACGTCATCACGGCGGTGGAAGCCGCGCTGCTCGATCTGCTTGGCCAGTTCCTGGAGGTGCCGGTGGCAGAGCTGCTCGGTGCCGGCCAGCAGCGCGATAGCGCTCCAATGCTCGCCTACTTGTTCTACGTGGGCGACCGTCGCAAGACCGACCTGCCATACCTGGATGGCGCCAACGGCGCCGACGACTGGCTGCGCCTGCGCCACGAAGCCGCGATGACGCCCGACGCCATTGCACGCCTGGCTGAAGCTGCCACCGTGCGCTACGGTTTTGCCGATTTCAAGCTCAAGGGCGGTGTGATGCCCGGTGCCGATGAGATGGAAGCGATTGCCGCCATCAAGGCGCGCTTCCCGCAGGCCCGTGTGACGCTGGACCCGAATGGCGCATGGTCGCTCAACGAGGCGATTGCGCTGTGCAAGGGGCAGGGGCATCTGCTGGCCTATGCCGAAGACCCGTGCGGCCCCGAAGCCGGCTACTCGGGCCGTGAAGTGATGGCCGAGTTCAAGCGCGCCACGGGCATCCCGACGGCTACCAACATGATCGCCACCGATTGGCGTCAGATGGGCCACGCCGTCCAACTGCACGCGGTCGACATTCCGCTGGCAGATCCGCATTTCTGGACCATGCAAGGCTCCGTGCGCGTCGCGCAGTTGTGCGACGAGTGGGGCCTGACGTGGGGCTCGCACTCCAACAACCACTTTGACGTGTCGCTGGCGATGTTCACGCATGTGGCCGCAGCCGCGCCGGGCAACATCACGGCCATCGATACGCACTGGATCTGGCAGGAAGCCGAGGAGCGCCTGACGCGCGAACCGCTGCGCATCCAGGGCGGCCATGTGGCTGTGCCGGAGCGTCCGGGCCTCGGTATCGAAATCGACATGGAGCGCGTCATGGCGGCCCATGCCCTGTACAAGACTTTGGGCCCTGGCGCGCGTGATGACGCCATGGCCATGCAATACCTCGTGCCAGGCTGGGCGTATGACCCGAAACGTCCGAGCCTGGGACGTTGAAGCAAAACCTGTTTGTATCAATCACGGAGTCTGTGATGTCTGAACCGACGCTGGCCCCTGAAGCCGGCAACGTAACTGAAAAGGCGCTGACGATTCGCGTGCACGATGGTGACAACGTCGCCATCGTCGTCAATGCACGCGGCTTGCCGGCTGGCACGGCACTGGCCGATGGCACCGTGCTCGTCGAAGGCGTGCCGCAAGGCCACAAGGTGGCGCTGGTCGACCTGGCCGAAGGCGACGCCATCATCCGCTACAACGAGGTGATCGGCTATGCCGTGAAGCCGCTGCCGCGCGGTAGCTGGGTCAACGAGCACGCCGTGAAGCTGCCGTCCGCTCCCGCGCTGGATGAGCTGCCGCTGGCCACGCGCCCCGATCCCAAGCTCGCCAAACTGGAGGGCTACACCTTTGAGGGCTATCGCAACGCGGACGGCACGGTCGGCACGAAAAACGTGCTCGGCATCATGACCAGCGTGCAGTGCGTGGCCGGCGTGACGGATTACGTTGTTGGCCGCATCAAGCGCGAGCTGCTGCCGCGCTTCCCGAACGTTGACGATGTGGTGGCGCTGAACCACGTGTATGGCTGCGGCGTCGCCATCAATGCGCCGGCCGCCATCGTGCCGATTCGCACGCTGCAAAACCTGGCGCTCAACCCGAACTTTGGCGGCGAGATCATGGTGATCGGCCTGGGCTGCGAAAAGCTCGTGCCCGAACGCCTCGTGCCGGAAAGGCTCGCACCGGGTGGCCGCATTCCCATCGAAGTTGCCGGCACGGCGGATTCGCCGGTGCTGCGTCTGCAGGATGAAGCCTTCGACGGCTTCATTGGCATGACCGACGCCATCATGGAGATGGCCGAGCGCCGCCTGGAACACCTGAACAAGCGCCAGCGCGAAACCTGCCCCGCGTCCGACCTCGTGGTCGGGGTGCAGTGCGGCGGCAGCGATGCGTTTTCGGGCGTGACGGCCAACCCCGCTGTGGGCTTTGCGGCAGACCTGATCGTGCGTGCAGGCGGCACCGTGATGTTCTCGGAAGTGACCGAGGTGCGTGATGCCATTCACCTGCTCACGCCGCGCGCCATCGATGAAGACGTCGGCCGTGCGCTGCTGCGCGAGATGGCGTGGTACGACAACTACCTGAGCGGCGGCCAGACCGACCGCAGCGCCAACCCGTCGCCGGGCAACAAGAAGGGCGGCCTGTCCAACGTTGTGGAAAAGGCGCTGGGTTCGATCGTCAAGTCTGGCAGCACGCCCATCGTCGACGTGCTTGGTCCGGGCGAGAAGGTGCGTCGCAAGGGCCTGATCTTTGCCGCAACGCCCGCGAGCGATTTCGTGTGCGGCACGTTGCAGCTGGCCTCTGGCATGAACCTGCAGGTCTTCACTACCGGCCGCGGCACGCCGTATGGGCTTGCCATGGCGCCGGTCATCAAGGTGTCGACGCGCAAGGCGCTGTCCGAGCGGTGGCACGACCTGATCGACCTCGACGCCGGCCGCATCGCCACGGGCGAAGCGAGCATTGCCGACATCGGCTGGGAGCTGTTCCACCTGATTCTTGACGTGGCGAGCGGCCGCAAGGAAGTTTGCGCCGACAAGCTGGGCCTGCATAATGCGCTGGCTCTGTTCAATCCCGCCCCGGTGACCTGATATGACCACTGAAGTACACGTTCAACCCGACCCGCTCGCGGGGGTGACCACGCGTTGCCACCGCCTGCTGCTGACTGGCGCAGGCGGCAACCTTGGCAAGGTGCTGCGCGAGCGGCTACCCAAATACGCCGATTTTTTGCGCTTGTCTGATATATCAAATCTCGGCGAAGCGCGCACCGGCGAGGAGCTCGCACCGTGTGACCTGGCTGACGCGAAAGCCGTTGATGCGCTTGTCGCCGGCACGGATGCGATCGTGCATCTGGGCGGCGTGTCGGTCGAGCGGCCGTTTGAAGAGATCCTGCCGGCCAATATTGCAGGTACCTATAACCTGTACGAAGCCGCGCGTCGCCATGGCGTGCGCCGCATCGTGTTCGCCAGCTCGAACCACACCATTGGCTTCTACAAGCAGGGCGAGGTGATCGACAGCACCGCGCCCACCAAGCCCGATGGCTACTACGGGCTGAGCAAGGTGTTTGGCGAACAGCTCGCCAGCTTCTATTTCGATCGCTATGGCATCGAGACGGTCGCCATCCGCATCGGCTCTTCGTTTGCCGAAGCGAAGGACCGCCGCATGCTTGTCACCTGGCTCGGCTACGACGACCTGGAGCAGCTCATCCGCCGCGCGCTGTTCGTCCCACGCGTGGGCTTTACCGTCGTCTACGGCATGTCGAACAACCGCGACCGCTGGTGGGACAACCGCCACGCTGCGCACCTTGGCTACACACCTACGGAGACGAGCGAGATCTTCCGCGCACAGGTCGAGGCACAACCGCCGCTGCCCGCCGATGACCCGGCTGCGCAGTACCAGGGTGGAGCGTTTGTCAAAGCCGGCCCGTTCGGAGGCTGACGCAATGCAAGTGAATGTAGAGCCGACTGTCGAGCGCATTGGCAGCATGCAATGCGGTGTGGGCGAAAGCCCCATCTGGCATGCCGGCGAGCAAGCGCTGTACTGGACGGACATTCCGGGCCGCAGGCTGTGGCGCTGGAACTTCTTCTCCGGCCAGACCAACAGCTGGGCGCTGCCTGAGATGGCCGGCTGTATTGCCATGACGTCCAACGGTTGGGCGATGGCCATGGAGACAGGCATCTTCCTCGCACCCCAGCCCCGCGCCGGCGCCGAGCTTGGCCCGCTGCAGTGTCTCGCCACCGTGGCGCACTCGCGCCCTGACATGCGCTTCAACGACGGCCGCTGCGACCGCCAGGGCCGTTTGTGGGCCGGCACGATGGTGTTCGATACCTCGCTAGGTCTGCCGCTCGGCAAGCTGTATCGCTTTGATGCGGAGGCTGCGCGCGCCGGGTGTGTCGATGCCGTCATCGACGATCTGATCGTGCCGAACGGCTTGGCCTTCAGCCCCGATGGCAAGACGATGTATCTGTCGGATTCGCATGCAAGCCGCCAGACCATCTGGGCCTTCGACTACGACGTTGACAGCGGTACGCCGCACAACCGCCGCGTCTTCATCGATATGAACGCGCACCCGGGCCGCCCCGATGGCGCTGCGGTGGACGCCGACGGCTGCTACTGGATCTGCGGTAACGATGCGGGGTTTGTGCATCGCTTCACGCCGGATGGTCGTCTCGATCGCAGCATCGCCATTCCCACGTCCAAACCTGCCATGTGCGCGTTCGGCGGGCCTGGGCTGGATACCCTGTTCGTTACGTCGATCCTGATCGGCGACGACCCGCTCTCGGGCGCCACGTTTGCAGTGCGCCCGGGCGTGACCGGATTGCCGGAACCCGTCTTGCACCTCTGAACCTGCAATACGCCCCGCACACAAGAACAAACCGGGGCTCTTAGGAGACAACAAATGAAACCCATCAAAGGCTTGCGCTGGTGGATCATCGTCCTGGTACTCAGCGGCCTGATCATGAACTACCTGGCCCGCAATGCGCTGGCCGTGGCGGCGCCCGAAGTGAATAAGGTGCTGAACATCAGCACGCAGCAGTACGGCTACATCGTTGCGGCATTCCAGGCAGCCTACATGGTGATGCAGCCGGTGGCGGGCTACGTGCTGGACGTGCTCGGCACCAAGCTGGGTTTTGCGCTGTTTGCAGCGGCGTGGTCGGTGGTCTGCCTGCTGCACAGTACGGCGGGGAGCTGGCTGTCGCTGGCGGCGTTCCGGGCGATGCTGGGGATGACGGAAGCGGCAGGTTTCCCTTCGGCGCTGCGGGCAACGGCGGAGTGGTTCCCGGCCAAGGAGCGGTCGATTGCAACCGGCTGGTTCAACATCGGCTCGTCCGTGGGCGCGGTGGTGGCGCCCCCACTGGTGGTCTGGTGCATCTTGCACGGCAACTGGCGCTTTGCCTTTGTCGTGATCGGCGGGATCGGGTTGGTGTGGAGTGTGCTGTGGTTCCTGCTGTATCGCGTGCCGGCCAAGCACCTTCGCCTGTCGGAAGAGGAGCGCGATTACATCCGCGCCGGCCAGGAAACATCGGACGACAACGCGAATGCGCCCAAGCCCTCGTGGGGCAAGATCGTCAGCGGCCGCCGGTTCTGGGGCATCGCCATCCCGCGCTTTCTGTCGGAGCCGGCGTGGCAGACGTTCAATTACTGGATTCCGCTTTATATGGCCACCGAGCGCCATATGAACCTGAAAGAGATTGCCCTGTTTGCGTGGCTGCCGTTCCTGGCAGCGGACGTGGGGTGCGTGCTGGGCGGTTATCTGGCGCCGTGGTTCCAGAAGCGGTTCTCGGTATCGCTCGTGACGTCTCGCAAGCTGGTGATGGTGACGGGCTGTCTGTGCATGATCGGCCCGGCTTGCATTGGTCTGGCGACGAGCCCCTACACGGCGATTGCGCTGTTCTGCGTGGGTGGCTTTGCCCACCAGACGCTCTCTGGCGCGCTCTATACGCTCACGTCCGATATGTTCGGCAAGCATGAAGTCGGCACGGCCGTGGGGCTGGCAGGCATGTCGGGCTACATGGGTGGCATGCTCTTCTCGCTGGCGGTCGGCACGCTGGCAACGACCATCGGCTACAACCCGCTGTTCGTGGCGCTGGCCGTGTTCGACATCGTGGCGGCCATCCTCGTGTGGACCATGCTCAACGATACACAGGCGCGTCCGGTGCCAGTGCAGCCAGGCGGAACGGCACCCAGCACGGCGGTTTGATTTCTCTTGTCGCCAACGTCGATCACGCAGCCCGCTGAGCAATCTTCGGATTGAGCTTGGCAGGGCTGAGCGGGTCGAAGTCGACCCACTCGCCGTTGCGCCAGCGGCCTGCGGCTTCTTCGACATCCATCCCGCCGGCGCTGGCCAGAATGCGCGCGGCTTCGGCCTCGCGGTCGGGTGTCACGCGCGCCGCCAGCAGCACGCCGGAATGGCGCGTGCGCAACGTGGCGTCGGGCGGCTGCGCAGGATTGGGCTCGTCTCGCGTGGCGAGCATCGCACCCGCCAGCGAGCCGATATAGGCGCCCACCCCGGCCGCGACCACCGAGAACAGCACGGCCACGTGCAACGCAAGCAGCAGCACCACCCCGGCGACGGCGCCAATGGAGGCGCCAATCGCCATTCCCTTGCCCGCGCCTGCATGAGCACGTGCGGCACCCGGGTCGGCATTGCGATCGCCGCCAATCGGAAATGCCGCGTGCTGGCCGGATGGGTTGACGAAGAAGACGTTTACATCGTCCTCGGAAAAGCGCTGGGCGAACAGCGCACGCGCGGCGCCTTCGGCGCGATCAAACGTGTCGAAACGGGCAGCGACGATGAGCGACATGGGGCCTCCTGAGAAACGCATTTCCCATAACGCAAGCAAGCCGGGGGCCTGCGCCCAAAGTGGACCCAAAGTTACTTAGATCAGGTAATTGGCCGGGCAACCACGCGTCGCCATACTTGCCCACCAAGGCCCGATCGAGACCAATTCCAGCCACACGATAACGAAAACGTGGCTGCCCAGGAATCAAGGGCAGCCGGCCGATACCGCCCGGCAATCCGGCGGTCTTTTGGTATCCCAACGGGAGGGTGTGTCATGTTCAACGGCTTTTCTGCGGTGCCGGGCGCCGTCGTGCCCTATGCGTACGACTGGCTGCTGGTGGGGCTGTCGTATCTGATCTCGGTGGCAGGGGCGTATGTGGGCTTGCGATGGTCCAGACGCGTGCGCAACAAGAACGGCACCATCGACATGGACAGGCTCGTGTGCGCCAGCGTGGCGCTCGGCGGCGGTGCCGTCTGGTCGATGCATTTCATCGGCATGGCGGCCTACCGGACACCGGTCCGGATCGAGTTTGATCTCTTCATGACCCTGGCGTCACTCGCGGTGGTGATGGTGTTTGCCGCCGGCGGCCTCGTCATTGCATCGCGCACCACGGGCAACCGCCTGCGAAACGTCGCAGAGGGCGGCGTGCTGACCGGCGTGGGTGTGGCGGTGATGCACTACACCGGCATGGCCGCCGTGCACACCAACAGCAACTTCGACTGGGACATCTCCATCATGGGTGTCTCGGCCTTGATTGCGGTGCTGGTGTCGATGGTCGCGCTGTGGCTCGCAACAACCGTCAAGACACGCGGCCAGCAGTTCGGTGCGGCGCTCATCATGGGGGTGGCCGTCTGCGGCATGCACTACACGGGCATGACAGCCGGCACGATGATCTGCACGGGGCAGAGCTATTCACCGTCGCTGTTCGCCATTGAAGGCAGCAATATCGGCTATGCGGTGTTTGCGCTGGCCGGCACCATCCTGATGATCATCCTGCTGATCGAGGCCTCGCGCAGCGCAAGCACACGGGCCACTGCATCGGGCACGCTGCGCTGAATCGTGTTGCCAGTAAGCCCGGCCGGGTGTTTTTCGGTCGGGCGAATCTCATGGCGGTGGCGCGCCCCGCTACAATCGCGGCCTGGCATTTGTCGATGGCGTTTGAAATGGTGCTTGGCTGGTTTGGGATTTCCACCGTGTGGCTGCTGCCGCTGGTGTGGCGGTATGTAACGCGCGCGCTGGCGGGGGAGCGGGACTTCCTCAAAGGTCGGGGCACCGTGCGGCTCTGGCTGGTGACGCTCGTCGCGCTGAGCGCTAGCGCCGCGCTTGAAGCGCTGACCTCTGGCGCCGATCCGCAGGATAAGGCGGGAGGTGCTGCCGGGCGCGCAGTGTCGTCGCTGTTCTCGCACATGCTGGGCTGGACAGGGGCGTTCCTCCTGATGCTCGGCGTGCTGATCTGGGTCGCGCCCATGGTGTTCGGACGATCGTGGGGACAGGTGTTCAACCGCCGCCGCACGGCTGATGCCGAGACGCCTGCCGAGCCAGACACCCGCCACGACGAACCCCTTGACGATGGCTTGAAACCGACCGCGCTTGGTCTCGGCGGGGCAGGGGAGACGCGCTGGAGCGGTAATACCGGCCACACGCAGCCGGCCGTGCGTCACCGTGGCATCGAAGCTGTTTCTGCGCGGCGCCAGCCCGCGTGGCAGCCACCCCCGCGAACGCGCCCCTCGCCGCCGCAGCCAGGCGAAATCTGGCCGCTGATCGATGCAAAGAAGGGCGCGCCGGCAGACGCGCCCGCAAGCGCGAAGACGGCGCCGCCTGTCGCAGCGCCCATTCCGCCGAAGGCGCCTCCAGCACGCCCCAAACCGCGCGCCACGATCGTCAGCAGCCCGTTCCATCAACCGCAACTGGGTCTGCAGGCCTCAGCACCTGCGCCAGCGGCATCTGCGGCGCAGGCCATGCCAGCAAGCGAGCCGGTTGTTCTGGCTGAGCCCGCGGTGCAGGAGTTGGTGGAAGCGCAGGCTGCCGTTGCAGAAACTCAGACCGTGGATCTGGACGCGGTACGCCAGGAGGCTGAGGCGCTCCTGGCTGAACTGCGCGGGCTGATGGCGCCCGCCGTAGTGACGATGCCTGAGCCGGAGGTTGCCGAGCCGCTAGTCGAAGCTGACGCTGCTCCGATTGTCGAAGCATTGCCCGAGGTGGAAGTGCTGCCCGCCACGCCGTCCATCGAGCCGACCGCGCAGCCGGAAGCCGCGCCTGCATTGCCGACGCCCAAGCCGCGCATCGTCTTGCCGGCCGTGGTGGGGGAGGTGGTGTCACGCGCGGCACCAGCCATCGCCGCCGTACCCGCGCCGGCGCCCGCTCTTGCGCCTGTTCCGGCGCCTGCCGCACCGCGCATCGTCGATTACCGCTTGCCGGGCGCCGCATTGCTGACCGCCGCATCAACCAGCGCGGAAGCGGTCTCCGCCGAACATCTGGAAGAGACCAGCAACCTGATCGCCCAGCGCTTGGCGGAGTTCAAGGTACCGGTGACGGTCGTTGGCGCCTCGGCCGGCCCGGTCATCACGCGTTTCGAGGTCGACCCGGCGATTGGCGTGCGCGGCGCGCAGGTCGTCGGGCTGATGAAAGACTTAGCGCGCGCGCTCGGCGTGACGTCCATCCGCGTGGTCGAGACCATCCCCGGCAAAACGTGCATGGGCCTGGAACTGCCCAACGCCAAGCGCGAAATGATCCGCTTGTCGGAAGTCGTGAACGCGGCGGATTTCCAGGCGCACGCATCGCACCTCGTGCTGGCCATGGGCAAGGACATCACCGGCAACCCGGTGGTGACCGATCTCGCACGCGCACCGCACCTGCTGGTGGCCGGCACGACCGGCTCGGGCAAGTCGGTGGCCGTCAACGCGATGATCCTGTCGATGCTGTATAAGGCCACGCCCGACGACGTGCGCATGATCATGATCGACCCGAAGATGCTGGAACTCTCGGTGTACGAGGGCATTCCACACCTGCTGGCGCCGGTCGTGACGGACATGAAGCAGGCCGCGCACGCGCTCAACTGGTGCGTGGGCGAAATGGAAAAACGCTACCGCCTGATGTCGGCGCTGGGCGTGCGCAACCTGGCGGGCTGCAACCAGAAAATCCGGGCCGCGGAACAGGCCGGCCGCAAGGTGCCGAACCCGTTCTCGCTTACGCCTGATGCGCCCGAGCCGCTCTCGACGCTGCCGCTGATCGTGGTCGTCATCGACGAGCTGGCCGACCTGATGATGGTGGCCGGCAAGAAGATCGAAGAACTGATCGCGCGCCTCGCACAGAAGGCCCGTGCCGCCGGCATCCACCTGATTCTGGCGACGCAGCGGCCGTCGGTGGACGTCATCACCGGCCTCATCAAGGCGAACATTCCCACACGTGTGGCCTTCCAGGTGTCATCCAAGATCGATTCGCGCACGATTCTCGATCAGATGGGCGCCGAATCCCTGCTTGGACAGGGCGACATGCTGTTCTTGCCACCGGGCACCGGCTATCCGCAGCGCGTGCACGGCGCGTTCGTTGCCGACGAAGAAGTGCACCGCGTGGTTGAACACTGGAAACAGTTTGGCGAACCCGAATACGACGAGGCCATCCTCGCCGGCGATCCGGCCGAAGCTGCCGCAAGCGGTGATCTGTTCGGTGGCGAAAGCGGCGATGCAGAAGCCGATCCGCTCTACGACGAAGCGGCTGCGTTTGTGCTCAACACGCGCCGCGCTTCGATTTCTTCGGTGCAGCGGCAACTGCGCATTGGTTACAACCGCGCAGCTCGGTTGATTGAGCAGATGGAAGCGGCTGGGCTGGTGTCGCCGATGGGGCGCAATGGGCAGCGGGAGGTGCTGGCGCCGGGTGGCGGGGAGTGACAGGCGCGCGTCTATTGCCTGTAGCGACTAAGGCGCGACATATTCGAGGTACAGAACCCACTCTTCGGCACTGACCGGGATGGCGAGTGCGCGCTTGGTCGGATGAGTCGCCAGCGCGCGGATGTTGTACGCCACGCTGCCCTGAATAGATGCGCGTCGCAAGGCGTCTTTCTCCGGCGCCGACAGCCATGCGCGCCGGAACGCTTCGGGAACCGGAGTCGATTCAGCAAAGCGGGGTTGGCTTGTTATAAGCGAGGCACCCGAAGCGGGCAACTTGATCGCGGCGATCAACGCCACATAGTCGGTTGGGCCCGGTACGCCAATGCCGGTGTTGTTCTCCGGCAGCGTGGCGAGCTCGAACCGGGATGCGGTAGGTAGCGTGCTCAGACGGACGTATTGCGAGAACTCGGCAACGCTGGTGTTGATCGGCGGCTCGGTTCGCATGCAGCCAACGATAGCCACCGCCACGCAGAGCATTGCCCATCGTTGCGAGATGCATCTGTGCATGCGTGCGCTTCGCTCGGCGGCTATCAACTTCATTCCGTCTGATTCACCCTTGCGTTCCTATGCATCAACTGCCGGGAAAAACTCAATCCGCGGCGGTGACACTCAACGATTGCATCCACTGCCCAAGCTGCGCCTCGCCGTCCTCATCCAACTGCCCCGACAGCACTCCATACCATTGAGCAATGGCCTCGATCGGTAGGCTCGCCTTGAGAATGGGCAAGCTGTTTTCCAGGAAGCTGGGGAAAAACGGGATGCCACGCATGTAAAGGAAGTGCGAATCCGTGATGTGGACATGCGCATAGACATCGCGCAACCAAACCAGATACGGCAATGCTTCGGCCATGTGCCCGCTCTGCGTGAGCGACGAGATGAACTGCGTGCGAGCCGTGACGCTGGACATTTCGTGCGTCTGCTCATTGACCTCGTCGAACTTCATCAACCACGCTTCGCCGCGCTTCAATTCGCCGCACATGACCAAGGAGGTCGCCAACTGAAGTGCGTTGTGCGCGCTGGGCTCTTGCTCGAACAGCGCAAGCCAATAAGGAAACGCCTCGGGATAACGGCGCATGTCCGAATAGGCGAGTGCGCATAGGCGGTTGGCGTCGGCGTGGCGATCTGCGTAGGGCGCTGCGGCTGCGATGGCAGTTTCGTGCCGGCCTTGCTGGTAGGCCTCCAGGGCGGGCGCGAGTTCTGGGGCGATGTCAGGCGACGTGTCGTCTTTCGGCTGTGGGGGCGGGGTGGCGACCCGGGTGTTGGCGTTTCGGCCGAATAGTTTTTTCAGTAGGCCCATGGTGTTTGTTTCTGCGGCTGGGGTGTCTGTACGGATTGCTGGCGGGGTCTACAACCAGCTTTTTTGCTGAGTGTTACAGCATTGGATCGGATTGATCGCTATCCCACTGCCAGATTGACGAACCGTAGTCCGATACAACCTCCGACATTGGGGTCCCCTGCGAGAAGAAACGGCGAGACCCTGATTTGGCTGGCGTTATCCAATAGCCGCTCTGCGGACACGCGTGCCCTGCTTCACAGCGCAGATGCAACGTGCTCGAGGGCACGGCTCGGGCAACGGGTTGTGATACGAAGTACCAAGTTGTATCCACCGCTTTCGTTTCTGTCAGCGTAATAGACCGCTCCTCCACATCGTCGTCATCGGGCATCGGGAAATCCGCCCAAACGTCGAGCGGTTTGCCCCAATAAACCTGATATGCGGGTTGCATGGGGTGCCCCTGGACGCAGAATGCGAGGCTAAAGTCGTTGGCACCATCTAACCATTGTTTGGGTACCCATACGCCCGTGCGGGGGCAGGGGGTGCCGGAGCTTCCGTGTACACCGGCGTCAATGGGGTGCTTTGGATATGGACTTGGGGGTGACATGATCCCGTACCCTTGCGCAAATTTAATCGCGTCGGCAGAGTCGCCTACGTGGCTGTCGTCCCGATCGAGATAGATTTGATTGCTTCCAACGGAGCCGCGGTTTAGCCAAAGCCTCCCGCCTGCTTCGTTATTGCGTAACGTTTCGCTTCCCGTGCCGCAGGCATAACTTAGACGGCGGAAGGCGTGATCCCATTTCTTGCGCTGCTCCTCATTCATCCATCCCAGAGGTTGTTCGACGAGCCCGCGGTAGTCTGCTGAGGGAGCCCTCAGAAAATCAATCATCGGCATGTAGTCGCCGCCGTTCTTGATAAAGCCGATACCACGTCGGATGTTCTCGGCATGCGTCAGGTAGCGAGATACCCAGTAGTCGAGGCGAGCGGCGCCATGAATCCCATGTCCGGTAATGAGGTTGTTGTACAGCTCGGCGAATTCTTCGCAGAGGCGGGCGCACAGTTCGTAGTACTCGATCGACGTGGTTTGATAGAGAAACCACGCATCTTGGTCAAGGTTGCGCGGTACGTCGTATGGCCTCAAGTTTGCTGCACGCATTGGATATCGTCGGGTAAGGAAACAATGATTCCTTTTGCTTCTTGTTGATTCCAGTCTGCGAAGCCCCAGCCCGTTTCAAAGGGGCCTTTTACCTGAGGTTTTGCTCTTATTGCGGCGTAGCTTGAAAGAATGCGGCGAGTCAATTGACCATTCTCGGGCCTCCGCTCAAGCCCAGGGGGCGGATCCAGCCTATGCGTTTAGCGCAAAGGGGCGCGCGACGAGTCGAATCCTCTGAACCTACAGCTTCGGATCGGATTGATCGCTATCCCACTGCCAGATCGTCGAACCGTAGTCCGATACAACCTCCGGCATCAGGGTTCCTTGCGAGAAGAACCGGCGGGAGCCTGATTTGGCTGGCGTTATCCAGTAGCCGCTCTTTGGGCAGGGGTTGCCTGCTTCACAACGCAGATGCAGATAGGACAGCGACATAGGTTGAGCAACCGGTTGGGATACGAAGTGCCAAGTCGTGTCCACTGCTTCCGTTACAGGTGACCCCATCGCCATGGCTTCATATTCTGCAGCCATCTCCTCGTCGTATCCAGAGAAAGGGTTATTCAATTCCAATCCCTTTATTCGATAGGCGGGCTGCATGGGGTGGCCCTCGACGCAGAATGCAAGGCTGAAGTCAGTTGCGCCGTCTAACCATTGTCGTGGAACCCATACGCCGGTACGAGGACAGCGGTCACCCGGGTGGACTTGCTCACCAAAATCGATAACGTGCTTCGGATACGGGTTAGGTGGCGAAATGATTCCGTATTCTTCGAAACGTTGAATCGCTCCAGCCGTGTCACCGGGATCGCCGTCATCCCGGTCAAGATAAATTCGATCCTGCCCGATGGAGTGGCGGTTTAACCAGTGAATGCCTTTTGTTAAGTTGTTCCGCAAAACAGCGCTGCCCGTGCCGCAAACGTAGCTAAGCTGTGAAAATTTGCTGTCCCAACGCTTACGCTCTTCATCGCTCATCCAGCCGAGAGGTTGTTCGATTATCCCGCGATAGTCTGTGGAAGGCGTATCGAGGATATCGATCATGGGCATGTAGTCTCCCCCGTTCTTGACGAAGCCGATACCACGCCGGATGTTCTCAGCATGGGTGAGATAGCGCGACACCCAGTAATCGAGGCGAGCTGCACCGTGCAGCCCCTGTCCAGTAATGAAAAGATTGTGCAACTCTGCAAACTCTTCGCACAGACGTGCACACACTTCGTAGTACGGGATCGACGTGGTTTGATAGAGAAACCACGCATCCTGATCGAAGTTGCGCAATACGTTATAAGGCTTCAGGTTTGTCGAGCTCATTGAATATCGTCGGGTAAGGAAACGATGATGCTTTTTGCTTCTTGTTGATTCCAATCCGCGAAGCCCCAGCCCGTTTCGTAGGGGCCTTTTACGTGAGGATCGGTCGCTTTGTCACGTAGCACTGTTGAAACCTTTCTTCCCGTGACGTCTTCCCACTCCACGCGACTATCGAACTCGCCGGGTTTACGGCCAGGTATGGCTTGGCCCGTTTTCGGGTCGATGCGCGGCCGCGCTGCCACGAGTTTGTCCGGTGTGGGATAGAACGCGATTTGGTCGGTGCCGCCAGTCAGATGATACGGAGTACCAGCAAGCTTTTGTGAGGCTGCAGGGCCTTTCCAAACAGCTAGCGTTTCTCCAGCAGGGATTTCATAGACTACATATTGGCCGTTCTGATTCCATTCCGGTTTGACGGCCAGCTTCTCTCGCCATTCTGCGCGGCTCTTCAAGCTGTGGAAGGTCTTTTCGTCAACCCAAAAGACTCCGCCTGCTGCGTTGGTCGGATCCACGATGCGATAGAGTTTTGCGGGGCCAGCGATTTCCTCGACTCGAATCTTGTTGTGTTCGAAGGTCTTCACGAGATCCGCACTAATTTCAGGTGGTGCTGGCTTACCTTTGGCAGCGCGTTGCGCAACTAGCTTGTTTAGTGCACTAGCCGCCGTGTCTGCTTGCTGAGGTGTGGGCGCAGGATGAGGCAGGTCATTCCCCAGCCGCACCCACTTAGGCGGATGCCTGTTCATCAACTGCGCTGCCCCCTGCTCACTCATCGGCGCAATCCAACCCTTGTTGTGCGTGCGCGTATACGCAATCCATGCATGGTCATCCAACCGCTTTGCCGTCACATTCAGGATTGTGCGAATCGGCGCTGTGTACTGCTCAAGCTTCGACGCCATGTCCTGCTTGTTCTTGCGCAGGAAGTCCAGAAAGTCATTCAGTTTCTCGCGCGTCGATGCCGGCACGATCAGTTTCAAGCGGCCGAGAAGCGTCTCAATCTTGTCGGCGGCTTCCAGAAACTGTGTACGAAGCCTCGAGCCATTGACCTTTTCCGCCAGCTCCGTGATCTTCTTTGAACAGAATTTGAAGATGTCGGGCACACCTTCCTTGGTTGCCCACTTGACGACCTTCGAGTTGCTGAGAAACTCTGCGATCTTCGGCAATGCGGCGTCCAGGGCGAGGTTTGTTGCTCGTCCAAGCTTGGTTGCGTCGAGCAAGTCTTCTGCACGTCGGAGGTATTTCCGGATGTACACGAAGGCGATCTTGACCACGCCCTTGACCACCGAGCCGATTTCTGGAAAGAAACCAATGATGGTCAACGCGATGAAGAACAGAATGAGTTTGTTGCCGGGGTCTTTCCTGTACGCACGGATGTTGGCGCAAAGATCACGGACGTCACAGATCGTATCGACGATGGGGATCAACGAGATCACCACGTCGGCCGCAATCTGGCCGGCGGAGCGGTCTTCCTGAAAATCGCCCTGAATAGCTTCCCAGAGCCACAATCCGACGCCTTTGTCTTCGGGCTTCGCTTGGCCGTGAACGATGCCCCAGGCCTCTTCGGTTTGCTGCTGCGTGCTCATACAGTGGTATTCGTTTGGTCTTGTTGAAACTTCGCTTCCTCTTCCTTGATCAGAGGCTCGGTGGTGGCAAGCAAGTCATCAAGAGTGGGACGAGGAACGTCCTTCGCAGCAGGGTTGTTCTTGTAAGTCAGGATGGCCTCTCCCCAAGGAACAGCTTCTTCCCGTTGCTCTGCTGCTCCGTTCAGTTTGCCGCTGCGCTTGGTGCCATCGGTGAACGCCAACTCGTACTCAATGTTCTTCATCGGCAGGCCTTCATAGCCGAGCAGGCTCATCTCAATCCAGTTTGGCGCGTTAGCGGAGATCGGCAACGCCGGCAACGCCGCCGCCTGCCCCCCAGGCCCCTCAAACGGATGCCCGGCCCCCTTAACCGACAGCAGCCCCGACGTCTCAAACGTCACCGCATTCCCTTCCAGCCGGATCAACGAATCCCCACCATGCAGCACGACGTTCTGCTGCGCGAGGATCTCGACCGAATCGGCCGACGAGGTAACGGTGACGGCCTTGTCTGCCAGCACCGCCAACGCATCGGTATGCGCCTGGATCGACACCGGCCCGCCTTCGGCAGTCACGCGGATGCCGTTGCGCTGGGCAAACAGGCTCACGCCCTTGGCCGCCGCCGCGGCGATGACATTGCCCGCTGCGAGGTGCCAGTCAGCCTGCGCGGTGCCGTGCAGATGGCGCCCCGCGTAGACGGTGGTCGTGGCTTGCGAGGTGAGCGCAATGCTCGATGGCGATTCGGTCACCAGCAGCGGCTGACCGAATTTGTCGACGGGCTGCTGAGAATCCTGCCCGTTGACGTTGCTGGGGTACTTACCGTCCTGCGCGGGGTCGAGTGCTTTGTCGATCGGCTCGAAGGCTTCGTTGGCGGCCAGCGGCAGCGCTTGCTGGCTGGAGGCTGCGTCCGACAAGCGCTGTGCAGTTTTCTGCGCGGCGGTGAGTTGCCCTCGCGCTTCGTGGGCGTCGAGCAGTGTGCTGGCGGCTTGCGCTCGTGCGGTGGTCGAGAGCAGCAGGCCCGCACCCGCGCGCACCACGGCCCAGGCATCGGTGCGTAGCTCCGCGCCAGTGCCACGCCAGGTGCCGCGGTCTCCGCCCGTGGCGCCGTGCGAGGTGACATAGCCGAGGTTCAGCTGGCTGTTGGCGGTGGAGCTGGCCAGGCGCGTGCGCAATTGGCCGGGGTGATCGTCGACGACCCACTGGTTGTAGCCGTCGCCGCCAAGGCCCTGCGAGTGCCAGCCGGACAGTACCTGCCCAAGCGGCGCATCGGCAGGTGCCCAGGGCAGGGCGTCTTGCGTGTTGTGCAGCTGCATGGCGATCATCGGACGATCGATGTCGCCGTCGATGAAGGTCAGCAGCACTTGCGTGCCGGCGCGCGGCAGGTGATTGCCGCCCCAGTTCGGGCCCGCGCTGGCGCTGGCCACGCGCACCCAGGCGGTGACCTGCGCGCGGTCGCTGCTGGACGGGTCGGCAAAGGCATTGACCTCCGGTGTGCGTAGCCACGGAAAGCGCACGCGCACGCGATGGTCGCGGTCGGTGGTGAGCGGCGCGCCATCGTCGGCGATGACCACGGCGGCCTGGCCCTCGGGCGCGGTCGGGCGACGGCGGTAGGGCGGCACGATAGGCGCCTCGGCCGGCACAGCGACGAAACGATTGCGGTAGCTGCCCGATTCGATCTCGGTGGTGGCGAGCAGCCTTGCAATGTCGGCGCCGAGGTTGTTGGCGGCTTCGTGTTCGACCTGGAGCGTGACGAACTCGCTGTGCTTGCTGTCGAAATGCTGCGTGAGCGTAAAGCGTTGGCCAGCGCCCAATTGGCGCACGCTGCCTTGCCCCTCGTAGCGCAGGTATGCGCCTTCGTGTGCCTGCATGCGCAACTGCGCGGCGCGGCTGGCCTCTTGCGCATTCGAATATTGATACGAGCCCGAGGCTTCAAAGCGTTCCAGCGTGGGCAGTTCGCCGCCGGGGTCGCTTGCGCTGGCTTGGGCGCTGGTGGCGGCCAATGCCTTGTAGTCCCATGAGGCGAGCGTCACCGCGTTGGTGCCCACGCTGTGCGCGTTTGACAGGCGCTCGATCGCGTCGTCGCTTTCGGTGGCGTCAACGCGATGGAAGCGGATCTCCGGCTGCGGACAGGTGGGCCGTTGCGCATCGTTGTCGAAGATGACGACGGTGTGGCGCGACTGGGCGCTGCCTTGCTGCTGCTTGTCGTCGCTTTGCTCGTGTTCAATGCGGAACGACAGGCCTTCCTCGGCCAGCAGGCGCATCACGAAGGCGTAGTCGGTTTCGCGGTATTGGCAGCAGATCGAGCGCTTGGCGCACGGCTGCGTGGCCGCGATCTTGTAATGCGCGGTGGGATATTCGCTGAAAACCTCTTCGATGATCTCCAGCGCGGTCTTGTCCTGGTAGACAAAGCAATCGCTGCGCGTGCGCAGCCGATCCAGCCACGGCACGACGCGCAGGCGATAGCGCGCGAGGCCGCCATCACCGCCTAGCGATGCGCAATCCGCTACGTAACCGTGCCAGGCGCGTCGCTTGCCGTCGGCTTGCACCAGGCGCAGCGTGACTTCCTGCGAGGCCAGCTTGGCCGTGTCCAGATGCGCCGACGGGCTCAGGCAATCGATATGCAGGACGAACGAGGCCGACACCGCTTCGGTGGCGGTAAAGCGCTCCACGACCAGGTTGTCGGAAGCGAGCGCCGTCTCAAGCGTGATCTGGCGGGTCTGCTGCCCGAGCAGCGCGCCCAGGACGGCTTGTGGCACGGCGGCCGGCAGGTTGGACAAAGGCTTCATCGGAACAGCGTCGCGCTGGGGTTCGTGTTGCGGTTCAGCAGGAGGATGGGCACGCGGCCCATCGTGGCCATCACGGCAGCGAAATCGTCAGGTGCGAGAAGCGCGGCCCGAGCTTGATGACCTGCGAATAGCCTTCCAGCGTTTCGTTGGTCTTGGTGCTCAGCGTGTGCGACAGCCCGAGGAAGCCCAGCAGCCCGATCAGCGCAAACACGGCGCCAAAAATCCACAGCGGCGTTTCACGCTTGAGCATGTGCGCGACCTTGTCGGGCAGCGGCCAGTGCGGTGCAAACGCGGCGCGCTTGCCCTTGATGGCGGAAATCTCGTCGCCCAGGCGTGCGGTCAGGTAAGCCAGTTTCTCCGGCCCTTCGAGGATGTACTTGCCGCGGAAGCCCAGCAGCAGGCACATGTGGAACACCTCCAGCGCCTGCAGGCGGGGCGCGCCGTGCGCACGCAGCTCTTCAAGCTTGACGAAGAAGGTCTCGCCGGCGAGTTGCTCGCCAAACAGCACGAGCTGCAGCGGGCGGCGCTCCCAGGCCGGGCGGATCGCAAAGTTGGACGACAGGATGGTTTCGTCCACGGCCGCGCAAAACGCGTACTTGGCGTCGAACACGTCTTCTGCCGACACGTTGAGGCGCTTGGCGCCACGGTCGAAATCGTCAAGGAAGGCGCGTACGCGATTCAGGAACTCTTCCGCGCTGGCCGGCTGCTGGGCGTTGCGCAACTGGAACAGCATGAAGAAGCCGTCATACAGCAAATCAAGCAGCGTGCGCGCGTGTGTGTTGGATTCACGTGCATCCGCCGCAGCGGTTGCCGGTGCCGAACCGCCAAACAGCGAAGGGGTGGAGGTAGCGCTCATGAAGTCACCGCGATCAGTTCAAGTTTGAGTTCCCGGATACCGGCCGGGGCATAGATAGTGAGGGTCTGCGCTTGCAGCATGCGTTCGTACAGCATGCCCCGTGCTTCAACGGCGAAGTAGCACGCGCCCGGGCGCACCGGAATGGCGGGCGGCACTTGTGGCGTATACGTGAGTGGCACGCCGGGCATGGACGACAACACGAGCTTTTCCACGTCGTCGGGTGCACCGACCTTGAAGCGCGCCGGAATGGCTTCCACCAGCTCGGCTGCGGGCATGTCTGCCGACACCGACAGATAGAAGCTGGTCTGGTCGTCGATCTTGCCGGAGTCGATGCGGCCGAGGTGGAACGAAGGGCGCGTCTCTTCCAGAGCGATCGCGAAGTAGCGCGTGGAGATGACGGTATCGAGCAGCTCGCGCACGATCGTGTCGAGCTTGGCAAACACCGGGCCCGGATTGTCGTGGTCGTAGGCAGGCAGGTCGGCCAGCGTGTAGCTCTTGGTGAACGTCATCAGCGCGCCGGCCAGGCGCAGCATTTCCTGGAACAGGCGCTCAGGGTGCAGGTCGGGGTGGTGATACAGATGCGACAGCGCCGCGAAGGCGGCATTGGCCGTATGCAGCAGCCAGAACGATGCAATGTCGCCGGAGCGGAATTCAATGATGTTTTTGGTCGGCTCGCGGTGAAAACCGTACAGCGCGTTGACCTTGGCCTGCAGCGCGTCAAGCAGCCGGCGCAGGCGTTGATACAGCACGGCCGAGGCGTTGATCGCCATGCTGGGCGCGACAAAGTTTTCGTCCAGTTCAAAGCCGCCGGTGCCGGTGCGCCGCACGCGCACCACGGGCAGCGAGATGAACTGCTCGCGCGGTTCCGTCTCGGCAATCAGCTTGACCGACTTCTTTAGATACGTGATGGCAGCAGGCTCGGCCTCGGTATACAGGTCTGCCGTTTCCTCTTCCGTGCCGACAAAGCGCGATACCGATGCGCCTTCGATCTGCTCGCGGTAGTTGCCGCCGTTGTCTTGCAACGGATACAGCGCGATATGGAACGTCAGCTCCGACACGCCGGCGGGAATGGCATCCAGCACCAGCGGAGGCGGAAGCGCATCGGCCTGCGGAGCGAAATACAGCTCGCCATCGGGAAAGAACAGCGACAGCTCAATCACGCGCAGCACGCCGCTGGCCAGCGCATCGGTATCGAAGCGCGCATGGCGGATGCCCCATCCGTATGGCTGGATGACTTGCGCGGTCGCGTGCAGGCGCGACTCGTGATACGCGTCCTGACGCTGGAAATGCTGCGGACGCAGGAACAGCCCTTCGCCCCAGAGAATCTTTGCGGAGTAACTCACGTTGGCCCTTGTTGTTCAGCTACCGCAAACCGCGGGGGAGAGCAGGTTGACATCAGTCAGCGGCGTGGCGCCGGCGGGGGTGGTCAGCGTGCCGGACGTGACCGTCATGGCGCAGGCGTGCAGCCCGATCACGATGCCCGACTTCTCGTTCTTCTCGGTGTTGAAAGCAAATTTCCAGCGCTGTGCTGCAGGGCTGCGGAACAGCGCCACGATGCCCAGCGTGGTGGCCTCGCGCGAGACCTTCTCGGTGAAGTCGTAGCGCTGACCCGGGATCAGCGTCATTTCCCGCACATTGACCAGATCCGCGCCCAGCGTTTGCTTCTCACGCGCCGGGTCGATGAACGTGTCATACGGCGCCTGCAGGAAGCTGGTCGGGTCTTTCAGTGAATACAGGCGCACCACCAACGCTACCGGGCGGCGGTCGTTGGCTGCGTTCAGATTGTTGCCGGCAGTCATCTTGAGCGGCACTTCGCGCGGGGGCTTCTGCGCGTCGGGCAGGTTCGACGATTTGAGCCCCATCGCTTCCAGGGCGCCGTTGGCCGCACCAGCCAGCACGCTCGCACCGGTGGAGCAGGCGGCTAATGCGGCCACGCTGGCGCTCACCAGCATCAGCTTGAGCGCCCCTGCGAGACGGTGCTTCAGAGAGTGCTTCAGAAGGCTGCCGCAGCCCAGCTGCCTTGCCGCTTGCCCCCAAGCAGCATCGAATTTCATCATCTTCATGCCTGATTTCTGAATTACTTAATTCTCTTTGTTTGACTGCTGTCGCGCCTGTTCCGCTAAAGGAATCCGGTGAATTGTTTCGATTTCTTAATAAAGGAAAACCGAAGAATGTTTCCGTTTCTTAATAATCGGAGATCGTTGCCCGGCGCGGCTCTAAGGCGTTGAATACAAAGGATGTTTCGGTTCCTTAATAATCCGTTTTTGGTTGTCAACGGCAACGAGCGGAGTGTACTATTTCGCGCCAGTCGAGACCAACATTTAACTCGCCAATTCCGGCGAATTTGATTGGGTATCGACACACCGCTTTGAAACTTTGAAGAGTCTCGCCGTGGCCAAATTCTCGTCTACCTCCGTTCTCCGTTCCTTCATCGTGCTGGCTGCTGCCACCGCTCTCTTTGCGGGTTGCGCGACTACCAACCCCGGGCCCCAAACCGACGAGGCCTTCGGCCAGAGCATGTCGGAGGCGGAAGCTGCGGCCAAGGGCGGCCAGCAGGACAAGGCAATTGATCTGTACCAGCAGATCGCCAAGCAGAACCCGACCCGTGACGAGCCGTGGGTGCGCATCGCGCAGATCCAGTTCGGCGCAGAGAAGTACCCGCAGGCCATCCTGGCCGCAGAGGAAGCCCTGCAGCGTGACAACGCTGATCGCCAAGCCAAGAGCATCCTGGCTGTGAGCGGCCTGCGCGTGGCGCGCCGTTCGCTGCAAGAGCTGCGTGCCGACAGCGCGCTGGCCGGCGACGTCAAGACCGACGCGCAAGTGCTTGCCAAGATGCTGCGCGACACGCTGGGTGAGCAGGTCCTGTTCCCGGGCGAACAACCGGTTGTCAAGCAACCTGTGCGCCGCCCGACCCGCGTTGTTCGCCGCCCGGCTCACGCTGTTGAGCACGGCACCACTGCTGCGCCTGCAGCTGCTACCGGTGCTGCCAGCGGCAGCGCAGACCCGTTCGGCGCACTGCGTTAAGCGCAGCGCTGGTTCGCATTCCTGGAGGAACGTGATGGCCAAGAAAGAAAGCGTACAGAAGCGTCTGCAAAAGGTGCGTCCGCCGCGTGTACAACTGACGTATGACGTCGAAATCGGCGACGCAATCGAGACGAAGGAGCTGCCATTCGTGGTGGGCGTGGTGGCTGACCTGTCGGGCCAATCCGAAGTGCAGCAACCCAAGCTGCGCGATCGCAAGTTCGTCAACATCGACCGCGACAACTTCGACGAAGTGATGAAGGGCGTGGAGCCGCGCGCGGCGTTCCAGGTGCCGAACACGCTGACGGAAGACGGCGGCCGCTTTGGCGTCGACCTGAAGTTCCGCTCGCTGGAAGACTTCAGCCCCGAAGCCGTGGTTGAGCAAGTGGAGCCGCTGCGCAAGTTGCTCGAAGCCCGCTCCAAGCTGGCTGACCTGCGCAACAAGATGGCCGGTAACGACAAGCTGGAAGACCTGCTGTCGGAAGTGTTGAAGAACACCGAAAACGCAAAGAAGCTGGGCGCCAAGCAAAACGGGGGCGAGGATGCTTGAGAACCAATCCGCTGCGCAGGGCGCCTCGGTTGCGGAAGAGGTGAGCCTGCTGGACAGCATCGTCGAGCAAAGCCGCGTCGCCAAGTCCGACTCCGAGCGTGAACGCGCGAAAGACATCATCGGCGAGCTCGCAAGCCAGGTGCTGAGCGGCACCGTGGTGGTGTCCGACAACCTGTCTGCCACGCTCGATGCACGTGTGGCCGAGCTGGACCGCCTGATCTCGCAGCAACTGAGCGCAATCATGCATGCGCCGGAATTCCAGAAGCTGGAATCCACCTGGCGCGGCCTGAACTATCTGGTCAAGGAAACGAGTACCGGCCAGACGATCAAGATCAAGGCGCTCAACGCGACCAAGCGCGATCTGACGAAAGACTTCAAGACCGCGATCGAGTTTGACCAGAGCGCGTTGTTCAAGAAGGTCTACGAAGAAGAATTCGGCACCTTTGGCGGTGCGCCGTTTGGCGCGCTGATTGGCGACTATGAAGTCACGCGTCAGCCCGAAGACATGTACTTCATCGAGCAGATGGCGCACGTCGCAGCGGCTTCGCATGCGCCGTTCATTGCGTCGTCGTCACCTGAGTTGCTCGGCCTGGAATCGTTTGCCGACCTAGGCAAGCCGCGCGACCTGGCCAAGGTGTTCGACACGGTTGAATACGCCAAGTGGAAGTCGTTCCGCGATTCGGAAGATTCGCGCTACGTGGGGCTGACCTTGCCGCGTTTCCTGGGCCGTCTGCCGTACAACCCGAAGGACGGCACCGTGGTCGAGAGCTTCAACTTTGTTGAAGACGTGGATGGCACCGATCACAGCAAGTACCTGTGGTGCAACGCCGCTTGGGCGTTCGGCGCCCGCCTGACGGCAGCGTTTGACGACTTCGGCTGGTGCGCTGCCATCCGCGGTGTGGAAGGTGGCGGCCTGGTCGAAGACCTGCCGACACACACCTTCAAGACGGACGACGGCGAAATCGCACTCAAGTGCCCGACCGAGATCGCCATTACCGACCGCCGCGAGAAGGAACTGAGCGACCTCGGCTTCATTCCGCTCGTGCATTGCAAGAACACGGACTACGCCGCGTTCTTCGCCGCACAGTCGGCGCAGAAGGCCAAGAAGTATGACTCCGACAGTGCAAACGCCAATGCTGTCCTGTCCGCGCAGCTGCAATACATCTTCTCGGTATCGCGCGTGGCGCATTACCTGAAGGCGATGATGCGCGACAAGATCGGCAGCTTTGCCTCGGCCAAGAACGTTGAGACGTTCCTGAACCGCTGGATTTCGCAGTACGTGCTGCTGGACGACAACGCCACGCAAGAACAGAAGGCGCAATTCCCGCTGCGCGAGGCGTCGATCCAGGTGGCGGAAGTGCCGGGCAAGCCGGGCACGTACCGCTCCGTGGCGTTCCTGCGGCCGCACTTCCAGTTGGATGAACTGTCGATCTCGCTGCGCCTGGTGGCGGATCTGCCCAAGTCGGCCAACTCGTAATTCCTGACCGGACTCTCCCCGGGGGGGAATGTTCGGGCATAACCACCCGTTACGCTCGTTACCCGTTGCAGTACCAACAACCAATCTATTGAAGAGGGTCTCTGTATGAAGGATATCTACGTCAAGTTCGATAGCCCGGCCATCAAGGGGGAGTCGCAAGACAAGGATCACAAGGACTGGATCGAAATCAACAGCTGGTCGCAAGCAATCAGCCAACCGCGTTCGGCCACGGCTTCGACCGCCGGCGGCCACACGGCTGAGCGTTGCGAGCACCGCGACATGGTCTTCACGAAGGATCTGGACGTCGTCAGCCCGCTGCTGTACCAGCACGCTTCGGGCGGCACGACCTTCGGCGAAGTGACCATCGAGTTCTTCCGCGCAGACGGCGAAGGCAACCGCGTGAAGTACCTCGAAGTCAAGCTGAAGAACGCCATCCTGAGCGAAGTCGATTCGCAAGTGGTCGCTCAAGGCATTCCGACCGACACCTTCAGCCTGCGCTACGCCGCTGTGCAGTGGAAGTACACGCAGCAGAAGAGCGCCGGCGGCCAAGGCGGCAACTCGCAAGGCGCCTGGAGCCTCACCAAGAACGACAAGACCTACTCGGTTTAACGTTTGGTGTTCTCCTGATGACAAGAGCCGCAGCCGCCGTGCTGCGGCATCTTGTTTTCTAGCAGCATATGAAAGGCTTCGAACCCAGCCTGCTCGACAAGCTCTTCGACGACGAGCCGCACGCGCCCATGCCCACGGCATTGCGCCAGCTCTCACTTGAAGAACTCAAGAGCACCGTGGCACGCGATATTGAATCCTTGCTCAACACGCGCATCGTGTTGGAAGAGGAGGACTTGCACGGCTTGCCGGAATGCAAGCGGTCGTTGCTCACGTATGGCCTGAACGATTTTTCCGGCCTGAGCCTGGCCAGTTTCTACGACCGCAACTACATCTGTCAGTCGCTTACCAAGGCGATCGAGCGGCACGAGCCGCGTCTGCAGCATGTGAATGTGTCGCTGGAGATCAATGAGCGCGCGACCAATGCCTTGTGCTTTGGGATCAGCGCGGTGCTGCTGGTGGGGCCCGCTCGCGAGCCCGTGAGTTTTGACGCCATGCTGCAACCCTCGACGCTGCGGTATTCCGTGTCGCGCGGACGCGGCTGAGATTGCACGACCCTGCATACGGCACCACCCGCAACACGCTGAAGCACCCGCAGGACCGCCACCGGACCGCCACGAAGAATGGAAGAGCTGCTGCCTTATTACGAACGAGAACTGGCCTTCCTGCGCCGGTACTCGCGCGACTTCGCCGAGCGGTATCCGAAGATCGCCGGCCGCCTCGCCATGTCTGGCGACGGCTGCGACGATCCGCATGTCGAGCGGATGATCGAATCGTTCGCCTTCCTGACCGCACGTGTCAGCAAGAAGCTTGACGATGACTACCCCGAATTTACCGAGGCGCTGCTGGAGGTGCTGTATCCGCACTACCTGCGGCCCTTTCCATCGTGCTCGGTGGCGCATTTCGATGTGCGCGGCGTGGCTGCGCAACTGAGCGCGCCGGTCACGATCGCACGCGGCACGTTTCTCACCACACGCGTGGTGCGCAAGGTCGAATGCCGTTTCCGCACTGCATACGACGTCACGTTCGCGCCGGTGCGTGTTGCCGGTGCAACGTTCGAGCGCGCGGTGTCTGCGCCGGCCGCTGTGCAACTGCCCAAGGGCGCGACGGGCTCCATTGCGATCACGCTGGAATACGTGGGCGAGCGCGGCGGTTTTGAATCGCTGTCGATGGACAAGCTGCGCGTCTACATGGACGGCGAACCGTCTTTCGTGGCCGCGCTGGGTGACGCGCTGTTCCTGCATACCGCGGCCGGCTATGTGGAAGCCGAACGCGCAGGCGTCTGGAAGCGCCTGATTTCCGTGCCCCTGCACGAAGTCGGTTTTACCGAAGACGAATCCCTGATCGATTGCCCGGCACGCTCGCACCCGGCCTATCGGCTGCTGACCGAGCACTTCAGCTTTGCCGAGAAATTCAACTTCTTCGACATCGACCTAGCTGCATTGCGACGCGGCATGACGCCGGGCGTGCCGGTGCGCCGTCTGACGCTGCATCTGGTGCTGAAAGACTTGCGCAGCGATTCGCACGCTGCGCGCTTGCTTGAAAACCTGCAACCTGAGCACCTGCGCCTGCATTGCACGCCCGTGGTCAATCTGTTCCAGCAGAAGGCCGACCCGATCCGCATTGAACATACGGCCAGTGCCTATCCGGTGGTGGCCGATAGTCGGCGCGCGCACGGCTTTGACATCTACTCCATCGATAACGTGCAGCTGGTGCGCGAAACCACGGCGCACGAGAAGGTCACGGAGTTCCGGCCGTTCTATTCCCTGCATCACGGTGAAGAGCCCGGCCGCGCGGGCCATTACTGGCTGGCACGCCGCAACGAGCTGATCGCGCAGCGCAGCCCGGGGTTCGAAACCGAGATCTCCATCGTCGATACGCACTTCGATCCGACCAGCCCGCAGACCGACACGCTGAGCCTGACCGTCACCTGCACGAACCGCGACCTGCCTTCGACGCTGGCGTTCGGGCAGCCCGATGGCGATCTGTCGATGGAAGGCAGCTCCATTGCCCGCAATATCACCTTCCTGCGCAAGCCGACGCCTTCCATGCGGTTTGGTGGCGGCCGCGCGGCGCAGTGGCGTTTGATCTCGCTGCTGGCGCTGAACCATCTGTCGCTCGTGCAGAACGGTTTGCCGACATTGAAAGAGATGCTGCGCCTGCACGATCTGCCGCGCAACGCGATCTCGGCACGGCAGATCGAGGGCATCGTTGCCCTGGACTACCAACCGGCGACGCAGTGGCTGGCGGGCAAGCCGTTCGCCACCTTCGTGCGCGGCCTGGAAGTGCGTCTCACGCTGGATGAAGACGCCTTTGTGGGCACCGGCATGCACCGGTTCATCCGCGTGCTGGATCACTTCTTCGGCCTGTACGTCCACATGAACAGCTTTGTGCAGCTGATTGCGGTCTCGCGCCGCAGTGGCAAGGAATTGGTCAAATGCGCACCCCGCAGCGGCGAATCGATCCTGGTGTGATCCGGCGGCTGCTCAAGCAGCCGCACCGATACCAATTCTTCCAGGCCGTGCGCCTGCTGGAGCAGCTGTTTGCGCGCGAAGGCGGCATGGCGCCCGAGCAGGCGCTGGCCACGCGTCTGAGCTTTCGCAACACGCTCTCGCTCTCGTTTCCGCCCAGCGAATTGCAGCACATCGAGGCCGAGGGCATTACCGCCGAGATGCTCGAAACCGATGCCGCGTTCATCGCTGCGCTGGAAGAGGGCGCGCTCGATTCGCTGGCGATCACGCCCACGTTCTTCGGCATGCTGGGCGGCCAAGGTGCCTTGCCGCTGCGCTACACCGAAATCGTGGCCGAGCGCGAAAGCCTGTGGCGCGACCGCGCAGCCCGTTCGTTCTTCGATATCTTTTCAAACCGGGCGACCGCGCTGTTCTATCTGGCGTGGAAAAAATACCGCCTGCCGTTCCAGTACGAAGTCGACAGCAACAAGCATTACCTGCCGCTGCTGCTGTCGCTGGCGGGCGCGGCTGACAAGACGCTGCGCAGCGATCTTTCCACCACGCCGGGGCCGATCCTCGACGAGGCGCTGGCCGGTTATGCCACGGCGATCCGGCATCGGCCGGTGTCTGCGGCGTATCTGCAGCGCGTGCTGTCGGATTACTTCCAGGCGCCCATACGGGTGGAGCAGTTCGTTGGCGGGTGGTATCGCGTGCCGGCGTCGCAGTACACGCGGCTGGGCAGCACCAACAACCTGCTGGGGGCCACGGCGTTGGCCGGCGCCCGGGTATGGCAGCGCGACTTGCGGGTGCGCCTGTGGGTCGGGCCGCTCAAGCGCGCGCAGTACCGCAATTTCCTGCCGGGTGCGTCTGGCGCGCTGGCACTGCGCAAGATGCTGACCATCCTGTGCGGCACCACGCTGGAGTTTGAGATCAAGCTGATCCTGCGCCACCAAGACGTGATCGGCAGCTCGCTGGACAACAGCAACGACGGCCGCCTGGGCTGGGACACTTTCCTGTGCTCCCGCCCCGCGCAGCAGGACCGCAGCGATGCGCAGTACACGCTCGCGCCGCTGCATTGATACCGACACATTCATCGATTCTTCCGGAGCGCTGCCGCCATGGCCATCCCACTCAAAACCCTGATCGCCAAGCTGAACGCGACGAGCCGGCAAGCCGCCGAGCGCGCCGCATCGCTGTGCATGGCGCGCGGCAACTACGAGGTCGATCTCGAACACCTGTTCCTGGCGCTGCTGGAAAACCGCCGCAGTGACTTCGCCGTGGCTGCCCGTGCCAGCGGTATCGACTTGGCCGCGCTGCAACGTGACCTGGAAGCCGAGATCGGCCGCTTCCAAACCGGCAACACGCGCACGCCAGCGTTCTCGCCGTACCTGCCAAAGCTGTTCGAGCACGGTTGGTTGATCGCCTCGCTCGATTCGCAAATCACGCGCATTCGCTCCGGCCATCTGCTGCTGGCACTGTTGACGGAGCCGAGCCTGTCGGCGCTCGCGCAACGTGGCTCGCGCCTGTTCGGGCAGATTCAGGCGGACCGCCTCAAGCACGATTTCGATCGACTGACTGCCGGTTCGGATGAACAAGTGCAGGCCGTGGATATTGCCGACGACGGCGCAGACGCAACACAGGGCGAAGGCGGCAAGCCCGCTGCTGCCCTGACGGCCACACCGGCGCTGGATCAATTCACCGTCGACCTGACCCAATCCGCGCGCGATGGCCGCATCGACCCTGTGATCGGCCGCGATGCCGAGATCCGCCAGGTGATCGACATCCTGATGCGTCGCCGCCAGAACAACCCGATCCTCACCGGGGAAGCCGGCGTGGGGAAGACCGCTGTGGTGGAGGGTCTAGCCTTGCGCGTCGCTGCCAACGACGTGCCGCCGCCGCTGCAGGGCGTGACGCTGCGCACGCTCGACATGGGGCTCTTGCAGGCCGGCGCCAGCGTCAAGGGCGAATTCGAGAACCGACTGAAGAACGTGATCGACGAGGTGAAGAAGAGCCCGAAGCCGATCATCCTGTTCATTGACGAAGCGCACACGATTATTGGTGCCGGCGGGCAGGCCGGGCAGAACGATGCGGCCAACCTGCTCAAGCCCGCGCTCGCGCGCGGTGAGTTGCGCACGATCGCGGCCACCACGTGGAGTGAATACAAGAAGTACTTCGAAAAAGATGCCGCGCTGGCACGCCGCTTCCAGGTCGTGAAGGTGGAAGAGCCCAGCGAGCCGCTGGCCGCCGCCATGCTGCGTGGCATGGCCGGGCTGATGGAGCGCCACTTTGGTGTGCGCGTGCTGGATGAGGCGATTACCGAGGCGGTGCGGTTGTCGCATCGCTATATCAGCGGCCGCCAACTGCCGGACAAGGCCGTCAGCGTGTTGGACACCGCCTGCGCCAAGGTGGCGTTGGGCCAGAGTGCCACGCCCGGTGCCATTGAAGACGACCAGAAAACGTTGGAACGCCTGCAGGGTGAAATCAACGCCCTGGAGCGCGAGCAAAGCGCCGGCGCCGAGCACGACGCACGCCTGAAGGCGCTGAACGAGCAGCGTACGGAACTGGAGCAACGCGTCGCACAGAACACCGAACGTCTGGCGCAGGAGCGCGCGCTGGTTGCACGCATTCAGGCGCTGCGCGAGGCGCGCGAAAGCGATGCCGCGCAAGCCGGCGAGGAGGACGCACTGCCCGTGGCCGCCAACAGCGACGTGGTGTCGATCCCCAAGCGCAAGCGCGCTGCCGACAAAGCGGACGAACCGGACGAACTGGCCAAGCTGCTCGCCGAACTGCGCGCGCTGCAAGGCGAATCGCCCATGGTGCCGCTGCAGGTGGATGGTCATGTCGTGTCGGAAATCGTCTCGGCCTGGACGGGCATTCCGCTGGGCCGCATGGTCAAGGACGAACTGCGCACGGTGCTGAACCTCAAGCCGCTGCTGGCCGCCCGCGTGATCGGGCAGGACCACGCGCTGGATGCAATCGCGCAGCGCGTGCGCACCGCCACCGCCAACCTGGAAGACCCGAACAAGCCGCGCGGCGTATTCCTGTTTGCGGGCCCGTCGGGCGTGGGTAAGACGGAAACGGCGCTGGCGCTGGCGGACATTCTCTACGGTGGCGAGCGCAAGCTCATCACCATCAACATGAGCGAGTACCAGGAAGCGCACAGCGTGTCGGGCCTCAAGGGCTCGCCGCCGGGTTATGTCGGTTATGGCGAAGGCGGCGTGCTGACCGAAGCCGTGCGTCGCAACCCGTACAGCGTCGTGCTGCTGGATGAAGTGGAGAAGGCTCACCCTGACGTGCTGGAGATGTTCTTCCAGGTGTTCGACAAGGGAGAGATGGACGACGCGGAAGGCCGCCCCATCGACTTCCGAAACACCATCATCATCCTCACGTCGAACGTCGGGTCGCAGGCCATCATGCAGGCCTGCCTGAACAAGTCTGCCGAAGAACTGCCCGACACCGATGCGCTGGCCGAGCAGCTGCGCCCGACGCTCTACAAGGCGTTCAAGCCCGCATTCCTGGGGCGCATGAAGGTGGTGCCGTATTACCCGATTTCCGATGACGTGCTGGCCGAGATCATCACGCTCAAGCTGGGTCGCATCCGCGATCGCGTGGCCATTAACCACAAGGCGACGTTCCAGTGGGACAACGCGTTGGTTGAATCCGTGCTCGCACGCTGCACTGAAGTGGATGCCGGCGCCCGCGCGGTTGATCACATCCTCAACGGCACGCTGCTTCCGCAGATTGCAGAGTCGGTGCTGACGCGCATGGCCGAGGGCGGCAGCGTCGAGAAGATCAAGGTCGGCGTCGGCAAGAACGGCGAGTTCAAGTACCGCATCAATTAAGTCGCTTCGCTGGAGCACATCATGGTCTCTCCGACCGAGTTGGCAAACCTGCTACGTGCATCGTTCTCGCAGGCCGACCGGCTGCTGCGCCTGGAAACGCCGTTGGGGCCGAACGCGCTGCTGCCTGAACAGGTAGACGTTGCCGAGCACATCGACGCAGGCGGTTTTCGGCTGGAACTCACGGCGCTGTCTGACAACGCTGACATCGATTCGGCCAAGTTGCTCGGCCAGCCGGTGCGGCTCGACTTGCTGACGCAGCAAAGCCGAAGCGCGCTGCGGCCGTTTCATGGTCACGTGACGCGCTTCGAGCAGGTGGGGGCCAACGGCGGCCTGGTGCGCTATCGGCTGGTGATCGAGCCCTGGCTCGCGTTCCTGCGCCATCGGCAGGACAGCTTCCTGTTCCAGGACATGTCGGTCATCGAGGTGATCGACAGCCTGTTTGGCGACTACCAGGGCCAAGGCCGCCTGGTGCCCGCATGGCGCTGGGCCTTGCGCGACAGCTCGGTCTACACGCGCCGCAGCGTCATCACGCAATACGACGAAAGCGACTTCGATTTCGTCACGCGCCTGTTGGCCGAAGAGGGACTGTTCTACTTCTTCGAGCATGAAGCCAAGGATGGCGACGCGCTGGGCGTGCACCGCATGGTCATTGCCGATTCCAATGACGTGTTCGTCGACAACGCGCAGGCAAGCATCCGTTTCGGCCGCGCAGATGCCACCGCCACCGAAGACGTGATTGACCGTTGGCAGGGCGCACGCCGCTGGCAGACCAATGCCGTATCGATCGCCAGTTGGGACTACCGTTCCAACGCCAAGCGCACAGCCCAGCTTGGGGCGCAGCAGCAAGGCAACGACGGCCCGCAACTGACGCTGCAAGACACCGACTACCCCGGTCAGTACTGGTTTGAAGACAACAACCAGGCGCAGCGCGTCGCGCGCCTGATGATGGAAGCGCTTGAGCTGCGCGACAAGCAGTTCGATGGCGAAGGCACTGCGCGCACGTTGGCGACCGGCACGCGCTTCCAGTTGCTCGATCATTTCGATCATGACGATGGCGAGCAGCGCTTTGCGGTGTTGGCCGTGACGCACCAGGCGCGCAACAACTTCAACGACCGCTTCGGCCAGGTCCTGACCGAAACGTTGGGCGGGCTGCGCGGCGGCGATGTGTTGGCCGCTGGCAGCAACCATGGCACGGGCGAGGACGCGCCGTTTTATCGCAACCACTTCACCGTCGTGCGCGACAACGTGCCCGTGCGCCCGCAGCAAAGCGACGAGCAAGGCCGCGCGCTGCACCCGCGCCCGACCGTCAACGGCAGCCAGACGGCGCTGGTGGTGGGGGCGGAAGGGCCCGTGCATACCGATCGGGACCATCGAATCAAGGTGCAATTCCACTGGCAGCGTGGCGCACGCTCGGCCAGCCGCCAGTCGCATCCGGCCGGTGACGACAATGCGCGTGCCAGCGCCGGCCTTGGCGCATGGGTGCGCGTGACAGCGCCCGTGGCCGGACCGAACTGGGGCGGTGTGGCGCTGCCGCGCGTCGGCCAGGAAGTGCTGGTCGAATTCCTGCAAGGCGACATCGATCGGCCCGTCGTGGTGGGTGCGGCCTATAACGGCAGCGGCCAGACCGACGCGCAATACAACCAGAACCAGGCAGGCGCCGCGGGTGCCACCGGCAATGCCCCAGCGTGGTTTGCCGGTGGCAACAAGAGCCAGGGTGCCTACGCCCACAATGCCGTGCTGTCTGGCATCAAGACACAGGCGCTGGCCGGCAGCCAATCGGGCTCATCGGGCTACAACCAGTTGGTCTTTGATGATTCCGAAGGGCAGGGCCGCACGCAGCTAAGCACCACGCAGGCGGCCACGGGCCTCGTGCTTGGCCATCACAAGGAACAGATCGACAGCGCGCGGCAGGCAGACCTCGGCCACGGGGCCGCGCTGGCCACCGACGACAGCGGCAGCGTGCGCGCCGGCGCCGGCCTGCTACTCACCGCGCACAGCGCCGGCACCAGCGCCTCGCTGCAGGACAGCGAAGCCGCCGCCACCCAGATCGAGGCCGTGAGCGACCTCGCCGAATCGCTTGCCGACGCAGCGCAGAAGCAGAAGGCCGGCTTGGCCGACGAACCTGCCGCTAAGGAGCTCCCCGCGCTCAAGCAACTGCGCCACACCACTGAAGTGCTGCGCCATGCCGAGAACGCCGGCGAAGGCGCCGAAGCGGTTGCCTATAGCGAGCCGCATCTGCAGGTCTCCGCGCCTAAGGGCATCGTCAGCACGACGCCGGTGGATGCGGTGCTGGTGGCGGGCACCCAGGCCACGCTGGTTGCCAAGCAGGACACCAATGTTGCCGCGGGCGGCAATCTGTCAGTCGCAGTTGCCGAGGGATTGAGCCTCTACGCGCACGGCAAATCGCTTGGGCAGGCGGGCGACTCGACACCGGGCATCGCCATGCATGCCGCCAGCGGCAAGGTTGGACTCTCCAGCCTCAAGGGCGAGAGCCACTTGGTGGCGGAGAAGGCTGTGACGGTGGCGTCCACCCAGGGCAACGTGACTGCAGAGGCGAAGCAGCATGTGCTCGTCAATGCAGCCGGTGCGCAGATCAAGGTGACGAACGGCACGATTGAGCTGCATGCGCCTGGGATGGTGA
>NZ_JBGLYZ010000031.1:0-64369 GCF_047304345.1 Ralstonia sp. Ralssp135 | reverse complement strand
CAGCCCCCCAGCCGCACCCCCCGGAGAGAACAGCCATGCGAAAACTGTTTGCCGCCGTCGCGCTCATGCTTGCCATGACGCCCTTTGCGCAAGCGCAGGTGAAGCCGTATCCGCCGGGCTTCCGGCACCAGAACATCCAGACCGATGGGGCGACGCTGTTTGTGCGCGTGGGCGGCAGCGGCCCGGCCGTGGTGTTGCTGCACGGCTTTGGCGACACAGGCGACATGTGGGCGCCGCTGGCGGCCGAGCTGGCACGCACGCATACCGTGGTGGTGCCGGATCTGCGCGGCATGGGGCTGTCGTCGCACCCTGAAGGCGGCTATGACAAGCGCACCCAGGCGGGTGACATCCGCGCGGTGCTCACCAAGCTGAACATCGATCAGGCCGATGTGGTCGGCCACGACATCGGCACCATGGTGGCGTTTGCTTATGCGGCGCGCTACCCGGACAAGACGACGCGGCTGGTCGTGATGGATGCGCCCGTGCCCGGTGTGCCGCCGTGGGAGCAGATCGTCCGCTCGCCCAAGCTCTGGCACTTCTCGTTCGGCGGCCCCGATGCCGAGCGGCTCGTCAAAGGCCGCGAGCGCATCTACCTCGACCGCTTCTGGAATGAATTTGCCGGCGACCCTTCAAAAATAGACGAAGCCACGCGGGTCCACTACGCCCGCCTCTACGCCAAGCCGGGCGCCATGCATTCAGCGTTTGCGCAATTCCTGTCGATCCCGCAAGACGCGGAAGACAACAAGAAATCCATCGCCACCAAGCTGCCCATGCCGGTGCTCGCCATCGGCGGCGCAAAGTCCTTCGGTGAGAACGAGGCCATCGTCATGCGCAACGCCGCCACCAACGTGCAAGAGCTGGTGATTCCGGATGCGGGGCATTGGTTGATGGAGGAACAGACGCAGGCTACGGTGGGTGCGGTGGTTAAGTTTTTGGCGCAGTAGCGGTACTCTCCGCATCCGTTCTGCACTCCGTTCACTATCGTCAGCAGGCGTCCTTCATAACGGGCAAGCCCGCTCCGGGATGGACGCCCTTCATCATGAAATTCTTTGCGCTCATCATCTTGCCGACCGATATCAACCCTCTGAACACGGACTCAGTAGAGGCTGTGGCCGCAGAGATGATGAGCCCCTTCAAGATGTGGGAAGACGACACGCCGGTCGAGAACGCGCGGTGGGACTACTACTGGTGTTGCACGAAAGAGTGGATGGATCAAAGCCAGTTGAGTTATTCCGCCTATGCGGGCATTCCGGATGCGCAACCGCTGGTTGTCTTTCCAGTCGACCAACTTACTGCCGAAGGCGTCACCTATTCCGTGCTGACTCCACATGGAGACTGGCACCGCAGCGAGGCGACCTATGAGAAGGAAGATGCCTCTTGGGAGGCCGAGGCATTGAGAATATGCCACTCATACGGCGGGCATTTTGCTGTGCTGGCGTACTGCCACGGCTGATGCCGGGAGGTTGGCCGACGGTACGCTCATTGCCCCGGGTACGGGCGAATTAACCTGTCTTTCAATGCATCTCAACGAAAGGAGTTCCCAATGCAGCCAGTCGTCCGAGTTTCGATTCTGCGGTGTCCGCCGGACAAGTTTGCCGAGATGCGGCAGATGATGAACGATCTCGAAGCGGTGCTCCGGCCCGGTATCGAGGCCATGCGCGGGTTGGTCGCATTTTATGTGGGCGAAGACGAGTCAACGTCGTCGCTGTCGAACGTGAGCCTGTGGACTGACCTGGACGCGGCCAAGCAACTGGATACGTTCCGGCCGATGCTGGATTCGGGCAAGCCCTTTATCGACAAGGGCGGTACGTTCGAGCGGCCGATCATGAACTACCTGCCGATGTGGGAGTTGAAGCCGGTGGCGAAGGTTTGAGGGTTTGCAAATAGATTCCCCGCCAGACACCGCACACCATGGACTCAGTCGATGAAATGGCCCGGCAGCGCAATGTCTCGATTGCGCGCCTGCAAGCACTTGAAGTTGCGACGATTTCTGTCGATTGCGCCAAGCCTGTCGACGTCGGGTTCTATGCAAAAGAGAAGATGCGCTTCGTGAACCCGCTGTCATGGCTTCCGAAAGCGGAAATCCGCCCCGGCCTTTTTGCGTATGGCAAACAAGCGCCCAACGTTGCTCACGCGGTTGCCGCTGACAGCGACCTGTGCGCTGCGCTGGACCTCCTTTTGACACGCTACGCGTTCGCCATCGAATGGTGCGATGCCTCCCTGCATGCCCGTGTGAACACCTGGGCCGGCACGATCGACGGAGATTCCACAGGCGGTGAGCGCTTCTTGTCCAACCTTGAAACCGCCGCCAGACGCCTTGGCGATATCGCACAAGGGCGCAGCCAGATCGCGGCCAACTTCTCGCCGCGAGCATTCGGCCCGACGTGGTTCCGCAGTCGCGCCATGGTCGGTGGATTACTGGTGGGGTTTCTCGCGCCAGTCGTGCTTGTTTCCGTAATCGTCGGGCTCACTGCGCTCCGGCGGATTGCGCACTAAGCTGCTCGGCTGTTGAAAGAAGTGCTCAATCCGACCGGTACTCACATGCACATGACATTGAAGTTCGCAGGCTGCTTCATCCTCCTGGTAGCGTCGCAGCACGCATGCGCGCTGACCCCATCGCCCATTCCGGCGGAGGCCCAGGCGTTCATTGAGGAACGGAAAACCTGCGACCACTTTCGTGGAGAGCCAGCCGAGGGAGACAGCCCGGAACAGGTGGAGCGAAGAGAATTCCTGATCGACAGCTTGGACATCTACTGCGCTGGCACTGACAAGCGTCTTGCCGCATTGAAGCGGCGGTACAAAGACAATCCCGCTGTCATGAAGCGGCTCAACGAGTTTGAAAAGCAAGTTGAGTGATGGGGTGGCCTGAGCGGCCTACTGCGCAGTGAACGCACAAGTAGCCGCGACGCTGCCGAGAAGCAGCGCTTCCTTCGCAGGCACCCGGCAAAAATCACTCGTTCGATCTCGCCTCAATCAACACAATGCAGACCAACACTTCAGAAAAACCGACCGTCCGCACATACGCGGTGCTGGTGTGCATTTTCCTTTTGGGTGCCGCGCTGCTTGTTCATGGCTTGGAGAGTTGGACCGATGGAAGCGTCCGCCTCAAAGGCAAGGTTGGTGAGACATTCATCGCAACGCGCGGTGGCTCCAATGCCGGCTCGTTCTACCTCTATGTGTTGAGCGTTCTAAGCGGCGGGGTGGCATCCCTGCTTGCAGGTCTTGTCCTCGCTTGGCGGGCATTCTTGTCCCGCGATCTCGTCAGCAAGGCCAAAGCGCTTACCTATCTGAACACCCCGATCCGCGAGAACCATCGCGTCCCTATTCCGACGTGGCTGTTCTGGGCCCTGGTTGCGGTCGTGCTCGGCATATTCGCTTATGCCTTCATTCACATGCGGTGACTACAGTACCGGTTCGTAGCCTTCCGGCATTCCCGCTCGTCACGGGAATGCCTCCAAGGCTGTTTAAGCAGCAGCAATCTCCCCCGTGTTTCAGACGAAACGCCCACCCCCATCGATATGCAGGATCTCCGCGTTCATATAACGGTTGCCCAATATGAACGCGATCGCCTCTCCCACCTCTTCCGGGTGCCCTACCCGGCCACCGGGCAGGCTGCTCGCCACATGGGTGAGGACCGCCGTGCGGTTCTCTGGGCCGAATACATCGAACAACGGTGTATCCACAAAGCCCGGAGAAACCACATTGACCCGAATCGGCTTGAGTTCGAGCGCAAGCGAGCGCGCAAGCCCCTCGACGCCACGCACGGCAGCAGCAATCACGGACGTGCCATCGCCCGATGGCCGATCGCCAAGCTGCCCGCTCGTCAACACGATGGATGCTGTTGGCGGCATCAAGGGCAATGCAGCCTTGATCGCGTAGAGGGGGCCTGCAATGCGCTCATGCATTGCCGCAAGAAGTTGGTCCGGGTCTGATTCCGTCAGCTTGCCGACGATAAAGCTGCCGGCCGTGATGACCAGATGATCCACACGCTCCAACGTGCGGAACACCGCCTCTACGGCAGACCTGTCCGCGATGTCGGCAACCGCCGTGCGGGCGCCACCGATTGAGCGGGCGGCCGCCTCGATCTTCTCGGGCGATCGTCCCACAAGGGTGATTTCCGCCCCTTTTGCCTTGGCTGCCGCCGCCGTGGCGAGGCCAATTCCCGAGCTTCCGCCAAAGACAACAACATGTGCGCCGCCCAGCGGTGCGTGTGCTGCAGAGTCCATCGTCATGTTCCAAAGAAGTGAAGAACGACGAACGTTAGTTCATTCCATTTCATCGGAGAACGCACGAGAATGGCATATAGCCTATTCCCGGATGGAATATCGTGGATTCTCTCCAATCAATGCGGTTGTATGTACGCGCAGTCGAACTGGGCAGTTTTTCGGCCGTTGCGCGCGAGGCAAAGATCGGTCAGCCGACGGTGAGCAAGGTCATCTCTGCAATGGAGAACGACCTCGGTGTGCGCTTGCTCGAAAGGACAACGACGAGCCTGGCGCCCACCGATGAAGGCCGGCGCTTCTACGAGCGCAGCAAGCAGGTGCTTGAAGAGTACGCAGACGCCATTGCCGATGTGCGTGGGCAGATGCAGCGGCCTGCCGGCAGGGTGGTCATCAGCGCGCCCACGGGCCTGGGTGAGCTGCGTCTGAATACATTGGTCCTCCAGTTTCTGGCGAACTACCCCGAGATTGAAATCGAGCTCAACCTGACCGATCGCATCATCGATCTTGTTGAGGAGGGTATCGACTTGGCCGTGCGCATTGGCGACGAGTTACCGCCCAACGCGGTTGCGCGCAACGTCGCGTGGTCACCGCGTGTGCTTGTTGCCACACCGGAATACGTCAAACGCTCGCTACGGATCAAGCGGCCCGAAGACCTGCTCGCGCACCAGTACGTCGCCTACGCGCGCAGTGCCACCGGTGCTCGATTGGAATTCAGCAAGGGAGGCGAAAACGTCGCCGTCTCACCCCGTGGCAGATACCGCGTCAACAGCTCGCTCGCGCTGCGCGAGTGCTTTCTTGAGGGGCTCGGCGTGGGCAGCGCGCCGGCATGGCTTGTGCAAGACCTTCTGGATGCTGGCCGGCTTGTCCAATTGCTGCCGCAATGGCAGATTCCTCCGCACTCAGTGCATCTGGTGTCGCCCTCGCGGCGATATCAGCCCTTACGGGCGCGCACATTCCTGCAGTTCATGGCTGAGAACATCCCCAAGCTGCCGGGGCTGTATGCGCCGGAGGTTCAGCCCAGGGCGGCTCGCGCTCGTTAGCCGCGTGCCGGTGTCGCGCATGGCATTCCCACCCGTCATGGGAATGCGTCAATCTGTTGTTATTGGCCGTAGCCTCGCCGCTCTACGGCAGCTAATACATCCCACGTCTGCGGATCGACGTCGCGTCCCCCGAGCGACATCGAAACGTACGCGTCAATCGCATCCACAAAGCCTTTGATGAACGCCGGCGGGAATGCGTGTGCAGAGAGGTGTTGAAGCTGCTCACGCAGCATGCCCGGCCGGCATTGGCCGTGCGTGCACATGGCGGTGCGCGTGCGTTTGAGATACGCCTGCGCTGCGATGGCGCCGTTCAGGTAGGTGCGGTTTTTGGTGAGCCTGCCTGTGTCGGATGACGTGGGCGGTGGACTAGGCGACGGTGCTGGCGGGGATGGGTACGACGCTGGGCGCGTCTCGTCTGCAATAGGCATGGAGCCTCCTTGGGATTGAAGGAGCCCCACCATCTCGGCGCTAAACGAGGGTGGCGGGCCTGACGATGGTGTTAGCGACCCGGTCCCAAGGAAACCGGTAGACCCGAAGGTCTCACCATCCGGCCCGCCAAAGTAGGCGCGAACGGAAGCAGCAGTGCGACTGCATGCAGCAATCGTCCGCCTTGGTGTTTCAGGTCGCTAAACCAGGCTGCCGTTGGTGCGGCAGCGGGGGGAATTATAGCGATGGGGGGTACGCGCCGGATTCTGATTTTCGTACGCCGAGCTCTGAGCTTGGCCGCCCGAGCAAAAAGCCCCACACGTCGAGCTCCGAGCTCGGGCCGCCGAGCAAAAAGCCTCACACGTCGAGCTCCGAGCTCGGGCCGCCGAGCAAAAAGTCTCGCCTGCCGAGCTCCGAGCTCGGGCAGCCGAGCAAAAAGCCTCACGCGTCGAGCTCCGAGCTCGGGCAGCCGAGCAAAAAGCCTCGCACGCCGAGCTCCGAGCTCGGGCAGCCGAGCAAAAAGCCTCACACGTCGAGCTCCGAGCTCGGGCCGTGGAGAAAACCTCTCGATGTGTCGAGTTGTGAAGGCCGCATCAGATCATTCTGATTCTTCGCCCAAAACCCCCTCCTGGCATTGCGGACCAGCGCCGTAGCGGCCAATCTCCCGCCCTCGTGCCCTTGACGGCACGGCACTGCCAATTGATTTGCGAGGAGTGAAATGCCGCAGAACTTGATTTCGTATCAGCTCACCTCGGCCGATCTGGCCGCCGTGGACGGCGCGCTGAAGACGCTGGAAGACCGGCTCGCCAGCCTGATCGACCTCACCCCGGTTCAGCGCCGAACGCTGGTGAAGATGGGCGACAAGTCAGAAGCCTTCGCGCGCAAGGCCGTGGAGGTGCTGAACAACAACCCCAACGTGCTGCCCGGCAATTTCGACCTCGCCGAACTGCGCCGCGATCTCGCGGGCTTCGATCAGCTACGCAGTCGCCTCATGCGCGTGGCCCGCATTCATGAACGCATGTCGGATTCGCATTTGGCGCTGGGCAGCGATGTGATGAGCGCCACGTTGGAGGGGTATGCGTTCCTCAAGGTGGCGGGCCAGGGGGAAGGGTTGGATGCGGCGCGGAAGGCGTTGGCGGTGCGGTTTAGTCGGGGAGCAAAGCGAAAAGACGACGAAGCTGGCAGAAGTAATGAAGGATCGCCGAATGAGGTGCAGCAGGCGGAATAACCGTAGACGTGGTTGGATTACGCGGAGGGGTTTGGTACGAGAAGGATGTGGGGAAAGCCTGTTAAATTGGAATAACACATATTCCAATGAATACGACACAAATCTCAATCCTTAAACTACACCTTAAGTCCTAGCATTCTCGGAAATGTCTTGTGAGAGATATTTTCAATCAACTGAATGCGAGGAAACTATGTGGGACAGTAATGCAGCCACCAATTATGTTCGGCAGAATGCGCAAAGCCAAAGCGGTGGGAACTGTGCAAAGTATGTCCGAAAGGCGATTGAAGCAGGCGGAATTAGTGTGACGCCAACGTTATCGGCAAAGGACTATGGACTCCCCTTGCGTCAAGCCGGATTTATCGAACTGGGGGATGCTTTGTCACCTCGTCGAGGTGACGTGATCGTGATCCAACCCATCCCGGGGCACCCTCACGGCCATATGGCGATGTTTGACGGATCAAGGTGGATATCAGACTTTGTCCAGAACAATGGGTTTTATCCTGGGAAAGAGTATCGAACGCAAAAGCCGCCGTACAAGTTGTATCGACATCATTGAGGCAAGCATGAAAAAAATAATCTCATGCTGGATTGCCAGTTTTCTGATGGCCTTCTCGTGCGCTTCCTATGCTGACGCTGTGGAAGCTCCCAGTCTGCAAGTGAAGCAATTTTATGTCTGGTACATCAACAAGCAGGTGAACCAAGTATTTCCCCTTCTAGATCGAGAGATCGGTCGCTACGTTGACGCGTCCACGGTTGAGAGCCTGCGCAGAGACTACAAGCTAGGCCAACTTCCTGGCGGTGTGGACTACTTCATGAAGGTGCAGGATTACGACGAACGTGATTGGCTCGCGCATATCAAGCCAGGTAAGCCGCTCACGTTCGGCGATGCTGTTGTCGTGCCTGTGAGCTTTGGCTCGCGTTGCGAGGTCATCGTTCTCGTGTTTTTCACCAAGCAACATGATGGTTGGAAGATCATCAAGGTCGATGACATGCTGCCCTATTCATCACCGGGTAACTAACAAAGAGAGCCGCCTTGTGCGGCTCTTTTTGATTCAGGAGCGACGTCATGACCCGAGACCATTTCACTTACCGAACGAAGCGGCCCTCTGAAGTTGGGGAACATGTTGGCCTCTGCGCAGAATTTCCATCGCTCTCGTGGCTCGCCGCCACGCCGGAAGGTGCGCTTGCCGGTATTCGCAAGGCTGTTGCCGAAGCGGTGCGCGGCATGGAGGCGAATGGCGAGAAAGTCGCTGAGCCGATTGCTGACCGTACCTACAGCGGCGAGTTCAAGGTGCGTATCCCGCCGCAAGCGCACCGCGCCCTCGTCATTCAGGCAGCTGAGCAGGGCGTCAGCTTGAATCGGCTTGCAAGCGCGAAGCTGTGTTCATAGAGGAACAGCAATGCTTGCTAACCAGGCAGGTCTGCCAAAAGCTGCAAACGTTGCGTCGATCATCAGCGCCTTTCTCGCTCTCTTCCAGTAGCGCCACCAAAGCTCGCACCAGCGGGCTTTTCTCTTACCTCCGCAGCCTGGCCAACCAATCCCTCGCTGGCGTCGGTGTCTTCGCCATTGGTCCGACTCGATCCACCTCCCCAACCAGCTTGCGCAGCGCCAGGTGCATGTAGACCCAGGCATCTTCTATGCTGAATCAAAGTGCCCATCGCAACAGCGATCAGCAGGCAGGCGATCCACTCGCCACGTGACCCCAACGATCCAGCCGACCGGCAAGGGAGGCGCCATGCAAGGAATCAATCACAGGGTTTGTGCGGCCATGCTTGCCGTGATGACCTCGCTGCTTGCCGCATGCGGGGGTGGTGAGGGCTCGGGTAACGGCAGCGACTCGGCAACCCCGCCGGGTGGCGTTCATCTGCAGGTCGTCTCGTTCGGCGACAGCCTGTCGGACGTCGGCACCTACGCGCCCATTGCGAGCGTGGTGAGAGGTGGGCGTTTCACAACCAACCCGGGGCCGGTGTGGACGCAAAACGTCGCGCAATACTACGGCGATACGCTCAGCGCGGCGTTCACGATCGACATCACGCATGCGTTGACCGCGCAAGGCGGGCTCGGCTACGCGGAGGGCGGCGCGACAGTGGCAACGCCGGCAAACCTGTACGACTTTCTGACCGACGTGATCGGCAACATCGAGATGCCCGTCAATGAGCAGGTTTCAAGCTATCTGGCCGCGCACGGGAGCTTCAACGCCAATCAACTGGTGCTGGTCTGGGCGGGCTCGAATGATGTGCTTCGCGCCGGGGCGTTGCCCGCCGCCGCGCCGATCGTGCAGACGGCGGCCGCCACCCTGGCGCAAATCGTTGCGCAGATCGTCCAGGGCGGCGCCACGCATGTGGTGGTCGTCAACGTGCCGAACGTCGGACTCTCGCCTAAAGGCTTCTCCTCGGGCGACGGAGGAGCAAACCTGACTCAGTTGTCGCAACTGTTCAACGACAGCCTGAACGCGGCCCTGCAGAGCAATGGCCTCCAGGGCAAGGTCATCCAGATCGATGCCTATACCTGGGTGAACCAGATTGTCGCGAGCTTTCAGGCTAACGGCTTTGTCGTGTCAAACACCAGCGTGGCCTGCGACCCAGCCAAAACGCCCGATGCAACGGCATTGTTCTGCTCGCCGGCGACCTACGTGACGGCCAACGCCGATCAGACATACATGTTTGCCGACAACCTGCACCCGACGACACGCATGCATGCCCTGTTCGCCCAATTCGTGGAACAGCAGATCGCCAAGAGCGGTCTTGGACATTGAGCGTGCGGATAACCGATCACTGACTGGCGGGCAGCCGGCTGCCAAGGCAGACGTTTACACGGCGTTTACACCCCTCCCCCCAACCTTTACCCCGTTTTTACCCCCCTTTCCCTACTGTTGCACTGCACGCAGGCCCTGTGACGGGAGCCTGCCTGCACGCCGCATCCGGCCCCCGTTGACGCGCACCTGCGCCGGGCCGTGCGGCACCCAAAAAAACAAGGGAAAGGTCCATGCAAGCCAAGGTTTCTTTGCACGCCACCGTCATCGGTGGCGTTGTCTTCTGTGCCGCAGCACTGTCCAGCGCGGCCGCATTTGCGCAGTCCACTGACGCTGCGCCGGCGCCTGTTGCCACCCCGGCCGCGCCTGCCAGTCCGCTCACGGCCAACGTCACGTTGGCCAGCCAGTACCGCTATCGCGGTCTCATGCAGACCAACAACAAGCCCGCCATTCAGGGCGGGGTGGATTACGCGCTGCCCAACGGCTTCTACGTGGGCAACTGGAACTCGTCGATCAGTTGGCTGGGGGATTCCAACCCCAACGTGTCCGCCCCCATCGAGATGGATTTCTACGGCGGCTACAAGACCGAGCTGATGAAGGACGTGCCCATTGATGTGGGCGTGCTGCAGTACTACTACCCGGGCAGCTACCCAAGCGGCTACACCCGCCCGCACACCACCGAGGGTTATGCACAGATCGGCTACGGGCCGGTCTCGTTCAAGTACTCGCACGCGTTCTCCAACCTGTTCGGTTTTGCAGATAGCCACCACAGCCAGTACTTCGATCTGTCGGGCAACTTCGACACCGGCTTCTGGGGCCTGACGCTGAACCTGCACGTGGGCTATCAACAAGTGCCGCACCAAGTGGTGCGCACGTCGTATGCCGACTGGAAGGTGGGCGTGACGAAAGACTTCGGCAGCGGCTGGACGGCATCGCTTGCGTACATCGATACCAACGCTGCGCGCGCCGCCTACACCAACACGCGCGGCAATTACATGGGCAAGGCCACCGCGCTGCTGGCGGTGACCAAGACGTTCTGACCATCACGACCTGAAGGAAAAGGGGAGCGCATATGGACCTCGTTTATCTCGCCGGCCTTGCGGTGCTGGCCCTGGCAGTGGGCGGATTGCTCGCCCTCTCCGGCCGGCTTGCCACCAAAGACCAACCCACCACGCACGCGATGGAGAAACAGCAATGACCTGGCTCTATGTGCTGTCCGGGGCCATCACGGTGGTTCTGCTCGTCTATCTGTTCGTGGCCCTGCTGTGGCCCGAACGCTTCTAACAACAATGCGAGGCACACCATGAATGCGTTCCTCCTCCAGCTGGCGATCTATCTGGTCGTGCTGCTGGTTCTGGCCAAACCGCTGGGCGCGTATATGACCGGCGTGTTTGGTGACAAGCCATCGCGCACACACTGGCTCGGCCCCATCGAGCGGTTGTTCTATCGCGTGGCCGGCGTCAACCCGCAGGCTGAAATGGGCTGGAAGCGCTATGCGCTGGCCGTTATCGTCGTCAACGTGCTGGGCGCGCTGGCGGTGTATGCGCTGCAGCGCGCGCAGCAGTGGCTGCCGCTCAACCCGCAGGGCTTTGCTGCCATCACGCCGGATTCGTCCTTCAACACGGCCATCAGCTTTGTGAGCAACACCAACTGGCAAGGCTATTCGGGCGAAAGCACGATGAGCTATCTCACGCAGATGCTCGGCCTGGCGGTGCAGAACTTTCTGTCTGCGGCGACCGGCATTGCGGTGGTGATTGCACTCATTCGCGGCTTTGCGCGCCACTCGGCCAACACCATCGGCAACTTCTGGGTCGACTTCACGCGCGCCACGGTCTACGTGCTGCTGCCGCTGTCGATCCTGGTGTCGGTGTTCTTCGTGAGCCAGGGCGTGATCCAGAACTTCGATGGCTACAAGGAGGTGACCACCGTCACCGCCACCACGTACGACAACCCGAAGATGGATGCGCAGGGCAACCCGCTCAAGGATGCGCAAGGCAACCCTGTCACCGAGAAAGCCACCACGCAAACGCAGACCCTGCCCATGGGCCCGGTCGCGTCGCAAGAGGCGATCAAGATGCTGGGCACCAACGGTGGCGGCTTCTTCAACGCCAACTCCGCACACCCGTACGAGAACCCCAACGCGCTGACCAACTTCGTGCAGATGCTGGCGATCTTCATCATCCCGGCGGCGCTGTGCTTTACGTTTGGGGGCATGGTGGGCGATGGCCGGCAAGGCTGGGCCGTGCTCGCCGCGATGACGGTGTTGTTCGTGGCGCTTGCTACGTTCCTGGCTTGGTCAGAGCTGCACGCCAACCCGATGCTCGCCAACCTCGGCATCGACCAGGCCGTGGGCAACATGGAAGGCAAGGAAACGCGCTTCGGCATCGTGGCTTCGTCGTTGTTTGCCACGATCACCACGGCGGCTTCGTGCGGTGCCGTCAATGCCATGCATGACTCGCTGACCGCGCTGGGCGGCTTCGTGCCGATGTTCCTGATGCAACTGGGCGAAGTGGTGTTTGGCGGTGTGGGCTCGGGCCTGTACGGCATGCTGGTGTACGCCATCCTGGCCGTGTTCATTGCCGGTTTGATGATCGGCCGCACGCCGGAATACCTCGGCAAGAAGATCGAGGTGTTCGAGATGAAGATGACCTCCATCGCTATCCTCGTCACGCCGCTGCTGGTGCTCGTGGGCACGGCCGTGGCCGTGGTGGTGACGCAGGGCAAGGCGGGCATCTTCAACCCCGGCACGCACGGCTTCTCTGAAGTGCTGTACGCCTTTTCTTCTGCCGCCAACAACAACGGCAGCGCGTTTGCGGGCCTGTCTGCCAATACGCCGTTCTACAACGTGGCGCTGGGCATCTGCATGTGGCTGGGCCGCTTCTGGATCATCGTGCCGGTGCTGGCCATGGCAGGCACGTTTGCCGCCAAGAAGCGCCTGCCCGTGACGGCCGGCACGCTGCCCACGCATGGGCCGCTGTTTGTGGTGCTGCTGATCGGCTCGGTGCTGCTGGTGGGCGCGCTCACGTACATCCCGGCCCTCGCGCTCGGCCCCATTGCGGAACACCTTGCACGCTAAGCGCAAGGCGAGTCGTCTACCCAATATCAACAGGTGCCTTATGGCTATCCGTTATCCCGAATCCGAACCTGCCGTGCGTACGGTCAAGCACAAGCTTGAGCCCAGTGCCGGCACTGGCACTGCCGCAGCCGCCGAGCCGCACGCGCGCAGCACGCACACGACGCTATCTGCCAAGGATGTGCGCAAGCTGTCGATGTTCTCGTCGGCGCTGGTCAAGCCCGCCATTGTGGATAGCTTCCGCAAGCTGTCGCCGCGCGCGCAGGCCAAGAACCCGGTGATGTTTGTCGTCTATATCGGCAGCATCCTGACCACCATCCTGTGGGTGATGGCGCTGCGCGGCCAGGCCGAAGCGCCCGCGGGCTTCATCCTCGCTGTGTCGGTGTGGCTGTGGTTCACGGTGCTGTTTGCCAACTTTGCCGAGGCGCTGGCCGAGGGCCGCAGCAAGCAGCAGGCCGCATCGCTGCGCGGCATCAAGACCACCGTGCAGGCCAAGGTGCTGGCAGACCCGCATCGCAGGGACCGCGTGGAGGCGCGCACCGCCACCGCCCTGCGTCGTGGTGACATCGTGCTGATCGAAGCCGGCGACATGGTGCCCGGCGATGGCGAGGTGATCGAAGGCGTGGCCTCGGTGGACGAAAGCGCCATCACGGGCGAATCGGCGCCGGTCATTCGCGAATCGGGCGGGGATTTCTCGTCCGTGACGGGCGGCACGCGCGTGCTGTCGGACTGGATCATCGTGCGCATCACCGCCAACCCCGGCGAGAGCTTCCTTGATCGGATGATCTCGATGGTGGAAGGCGCCAAGCGCCAGAAGACCCCCAACGAGCTGGCGCTGACGATCCTGCTGGTGAGCCTGACCATCATCCTGATGCTGGCGACCGTCACGCTGCTGCCGTACTCGATCTTCTCGGTGGACGCGATGAAGGCTGGCTCGCCCATCACCATTACCGTGCTGGTCGCGCTGCTGGTGTGTTTGATTCCGACCACCATCGGCGGGTTGCTGTCGGCCATTGGCGTGGCGGGCATGAGCCGCATGATGCAGGCCAACGTGATCGCCACGTCGGGCCGCGCCGTGGAGGCTGCCGGTGATGTGGATGTGCTGCTGCTCGACAAGACCGGCACGATCACGCACGGCAACCGTCAGGCGTCGCGCTTCATTCCCGCGCCGGGCGTGTCGGCCAAGCAGTTGGCCGAGGCGGCATGGCTGTCGTCTCTGGCCGATGAAACGCCGGAAGGCCGCAGCATCGTCACGCTGGCACGCAACCTGGGCGAGGCTTCCATCGATGAAGCGGCGCTTGCGAAGACGCAGCCCGTGTACGTCGCCTTCTCTGCGCAAACGCGCATGAGTGGTATCAACGTTTCGTATGCAGGCGACGCTCGTCAGATCCGCAAGGGTGCGGCAGATGCCATTCGCACGCATGTGACGTTGCTGGCCGGCAAGTTTCCCGATGCCGTGTCCACCGCCGTGGACGACGTCGCGCGCCAAGGCGGCACGCCGCTGGTGGTGTCCGACAACGACCGCGTGCTCGGCGTGGTGGAGCTGAAAGACATCGTGAAGGCGGGCATTCGTGAGCGCTTTGCCGAGCTGCGCCAGATGGGCATCAAGACGGTGATGATCACCGGCGACAACCGCCTCACCGCCGCCTCCATCGCTGCGGAAGCGGGTGTTGACGACTTTATTGCCGAAGCCACGCCCGAGACCAAGCTTGCGCTCATCCGCGAGCAGCAAGCGCAAGGCCGCCTCGTTGCCATGACCGGTGACGGCACCAATGATGCGCCCGCGCTGGCGCAGGCCGACGTGGCCGTCGCCATGAACAGCGGCACGCAGGCCGCCAAGGAGGCCGGCAACATGGTCGACCTGGATTCCAGCCCCACCAAGCTGATCCAGATTGTCGAGATCGGCAAGCAGATGCTGATGACGCGCGGCTCGCTCACCACGTTCTCGATCGCCAATGACGTGGCGAAGTACTTCGCCATCATCCCGGCCGCATTTGCGACCACGTATCCGCAACTGGCTGCGCTGAACGTGATGCACCTGGCCACGCCCGCATCGGCCGTGATGAGCGCGGTGATCTTCAACGCGCTGATCATCGTGTTCCTGATTCCGCTGGCACTCAAGGGCGTGAAATACCGCGCGCTGGGGGCGGCTGCGCTGCTGCGCCGGAACCTCTTGGTCTACGGCCTGGGCGGCCTGCTGCTGCCCTTCCCGGGCATCAAGATCATCGACATGTTCCTGGCCGCAATGGGCTGGGTTTAAGGAAGGAGTGCATTCATGGCAACCACAACACAAAACGTGCAGGCCGATGTGCCGCAACAAGGTGGGCTGCTGCGTGCGGCGCTGGCGGTCTTCATTGGGCTGTCGCTTATTACCGGCGTGTTGTATCCGGTGGTGGTGACGGGCATTGGCAAGGCGATGTTTCCGGCGCAGGCCGGAGGCTCGATCATCGAGCGCAATGGCAAGGCGGTGGGCTCGTCGTTGATCGGGCAGAACTTTGAGTCGCCGGAGTATTTCTGGGGGCGGATCTCGGCGACTGCGCCGAACGCGTATAACGCGCAGGCTTCTGGTGGCTCCAACCTGGGGCCGAGCAACCCCGCGTTGACGGAGGCAGCCAAGGCACGCATTGCTGCCCTCAAGGCAGCGGACCCGACGAACACGGCGCCGATTCCGGCGGACCTTGTGACGGCATCTGCCAGCGGGCTGGACCCGCAGATCAGTCCGGCTGCTGCGGCGTACCAGGTTGAGCGCGTGGCGCGTGCGCGGCATCTGTCGACTGAGCTGGTGAAGAAGGCGGTGGCTGAGAACACCAAGGGGCCGATTCTTGGGGTGTTTGGGGAGGCTACGGTGAATGTGTTGGAGTTGAATTTGGCGTTGGATGATTTGAAGTGAGGGTTGTGGCCACTGGCTTTGACTTTGATGTTGGTGGTCCATCCCCCTTTCGTACCCTGCCGGGCACGACTCACTTTTCTTTGTCTTGCCAAAGAAAAGTAAGCAAAAGAAAGGCGCGCCCGAGATGGCGAAAGATTCCTTGAATTTGCGTAACCGGGCGGAGGTGGGGAAAACTCGCTGCGCTCAGACAGTTCCCCACCTTTTTTCCGCCCGCTTACGAAAATTCAAGGCGCCATCAAGGGCAGGAACGTCAACGGCCAAACCGGTGGTTTGTGTGGCCTGTTGGAGTTTCGTTTGTTGCGGTGTGCGGCTTCGCTTCGCTTGCTATCTCCACCGGGTCTTACTGCCCTGCCTTGCGCCTTGCTGTGCACCCACTACTGCGCCCGTACTTCGATGGTGTGGCCGTACCCTGCCCTAGATGGCGCCTTGAATTTCTGTTGCAGAGAGGAAAAAGGAAGGGAAACTGTCTGAGCGCAGCGAGTTTTTCCCTTCCCCTCTCTGCGACATAAATTCAAGGAATCTTTCGCCATCTCGGGCGCGCCTTTCTTTGCTTACTTTCTTTGGCAAGACAAAGAAAGTGAGTCAGCCCCGGCAGGGGATGAAACAAGGGATGCACCACAAGAACAAAAAGCACCCAAAATACAAGCCATGCCAGCAGACCAACGCCCGAACCCAGACCAACTCCTAGCCGAGCTCCAATCCGGCCAAGAGCAGTCCGCCCGCGGCAAACTCCGCATCTACTTCGGCGCCTCAGCCGGCGTAGGCAAGACCTACGCGATGCTGGCAGCAGCAAAGGCCGCCCGCGCAACGGGCATCGACGTCATCATCGGCCTGGTCGAAACCCACGGCCGCGCTGAAACCGCCGCGCTGGTCGCCGACCTTGAACACCTCCCCACCCGCCAGATCGAATACAAGGGCCGCACGCTGCCCGAGTTCGACCTCGATGCCGCGCTGGCGCGAAAGCCCGCGCTCATCCTCGTCGATGAGCTTGCGCACTCGAACGTGGCGGGGTCGCGCCACCCCAAGCGCTGGCAGGACATCGAGGATTTGCTTGCCGCCGGCATCGACGTCTGGACCACCGTCAACGTCCAGCATCTCGACAGCCTGAACGAGGCGGTGGGCAGCATCACCGGCATCCGCGTGTGGGAAACGGTGCCCGACGCGGTGTTCGATGCCGCCAACGAAGTCATCCTCGTCGATCTGCCCGCCGATGAACTGCTGCGCCGCCTGGCCGAGGGCAAGGTCTACATGCCCGAGCAGGCCCAGCACGCGGCGCGCAATTTCTTCCGCAAGGGCAACCTCATCGCCCTGCGCGAACTCGCCCTGCGCCGCACCGCCGACCGCGTGGACGACGACGTGCAGGCCTACCGCCGCGCGCGCCGCATTGAAAACGTCTGGCGCACGCGCGAGACCGTCGTCGCCTGCCTGGACCCGCAGGGCGACAGCGAGCAGGTGATCCGCAGTGCTGCGCGCCTGGCCGCGCAGCTTGAATGCGATTGGCATGCCGTGGCCGTGGTGATGCCGCATTTGCGTGCGGCCGATGCCCGCGCCGAACGCCTGCATGCGTTGCTCAAGCTGGCCGAAGACGCAGGCGCGCGCGTGGAAACGCTGGCCGGCACCAATGCCGTCGAGGCCATCACCGGTTATATCCGCCGCCACAACATCACCAAGGCCGTGATCGGGCGCCCGCCCGAGAAGCGCTGGCGATCGGCGCGGGCCATCGTCGTTGCGCTGCGGCTGGCGATCGGGCTGGAGCGCCGGCTGCCCAGCGGTGACTTTGCCGAGGCGCTGGCGCGGCATTGCCCCGAGGTCGACGTGATTCGCGCCGCGGCCGACCCGGCGCATATCCAGCTCACGCCGCGCGCAGCCGAGGTCGGCCGTGCTGATGTGCGCAGCGAAGCCCAGCGCGCTGCCGATGCACAGGCCGGGTGGCTCAAGCCGGCTTACGTGGCCGCGTGCGTGTACGTCGGGATTGCGACGGCGCTCTCCAGCCTGGTGCGGCCGGTGTTCGATCTGGCCAACATCGTCATGCTGTTCCTGGCCGCCGTGGTGGCGGTAGCGATGCGCCATGGGCGCGGCCCGGCGGCGCTGGCGTCGGTGCTGTCGGTGGCGCTGTTCGATTTCTTTTTCGTGCCGCCACGTTATTCCTTTGCCGTGAGCGACGTGCAGTACCTGCTGACCTTTGCGGTGATGCTGGCCGTGGGCATGCTGGTGGGCCAGTTGACGGCAGGCCTGCGTGAACAGGCCGAAGTGGCGGTGCAGCGCGAGGCCGCCGCGCATGCGTTGTATGAGGCCGCGCGTGAACTGTCCGCCGCGCTCACGCTGGATCAGATCGTCAGCATCGGTGGGCGCTTCGTCAACGCAACCTTTGGCGGGCGCTGCGCGTTCTTCTTCGTTGGGCTGGACGGGCGGCTCGGCGCACCGCAAGTCGCCAAGTCGGAAGGCACCACCGATGCACCGTCGGGCATGCCGAACCTCGACCGCGTGCTGGCCGATTGGACGTACCAGCACGGCCAGCCTGCCGGCACGGGCACGCACACGCTGCCGTCGGGCTCGGTGCTGTATCTGCCCCTGAAAGCGCCGATGGCCATTCGCGGCGTGCTGGCCGTCGAGCCCGAAACCTTCCATGTGCTTGCGCAGCCCGACAACCGCCGCCAGATCGACGCCTGCGCCACGCTCATCGCCATTGCCATTGAGCGCGTGCACTACGTGGAAGTCGCCCGCGACGCCTTGGTGCGTATGGAATCGGAGCGGCTGCGCAATTCACTGCTGGCCGCCGTGTCGCACGATTTGCGCACGCCGCTCACGGGCCTGGTAGGGATGGCCGAGACGCTGCTGCGCGCGCAGCCGCCCCTGCCCGCGCTGCAAGCTGAGGCTGCCACCGCCATCGGCCAGCAGGCGCAGCGCATGCGCACGATGGTCACCAACCTGCTCGACATGGCGCGCCTGCAGAACCAGGACGTCAAGCTGCGGCTGGAATGGCAATCGATGGAAGAGCTTGTTGGCGCGGCGCTGCAGGCGATTCCGCTGCCCGATCATCGTGTGGTTGTGGATAACCTCGCAGCCCTGCCGCTCATCCGCTGCGACGGACCGCTGATGGAGCGCGTGCTGTCGAACCTGCTGGAGAACGCGGGCAAGTTTGCGCCGGCCGGCACCGAGGTGCGCATCTCCGGCGAGATCGTCCACGACGACGCACGCGGCGATGAACTGCGCCTGCGTGTGCGCGACCACGGCCCTGGCGTGCCGGCGGGCTCGGTGCAAACCATCTTCGAGAAGTTCACGCGCGGTGAGAAGGAATCGGCCACCACCGGCGTCGGCCTGGGTCTGGCTGTGTGCGAGGGGATCGTGAGCGCGCATCACGGCCGCATCTGGGTGGAGGCACCGGCCGATGGCGGCGCGTGCTTCGTCGTCGCCCTGCCCGCCGCTGAACCCCCGCCCGTGGAAGACGGCGAGCCCATCGCCTAGCTGCACCGTTCTTGGGCATATGGACATGCCGAAAATGTCGTTCTGTCGTGCGCGCATGCGTGACACGATTGCGTCACACCGCCCGCTACCCGCGGGCGATTTCATTCACGACAAGATCCACGAGGTTTCTCCATGTCTCTGTTCTCCCGCCTTGCGCGCGTGGCCGTACCGGCCATCGCCTTTGCTGTTGCCACTGCCGCCAGCGCCGACACCAAGCAGATCAAGCTCGGCACCATGAGCGGCCCCGACGCGCAAATCTGGGAAGTCGTGCAGAAGGTCGCCAAGAAGGACGGCCTGGACGTCAAGATCATCGAGTTCAACGATTACGCCCAGCCCAACCCCGCACTCGATTCGGGCGACCTGGATGCCAACGGCTTCCAGCACCAGCCCTTCCTCGACGGCCAGATCAAGGCGCGCGGCTACAAGATCGTCAACGTGGGCCTGACCTATGTGGCGCCGATGGGCTTTTACTCGAAGAAGATCAAATCGCTCGCGCAGCTCAAGGAAGGCGCCAAGGTCGGTATCCAGAACGATCCGTCCAATGGCAACCGCGCGCTGCTTCTGCTGCAGAAGGCGGGCGTGATCAAGCTCAAGGCGGGCGCCGGCACGAACGGCAACAATGCGACACCGCGTGACGTGGTGGAGAACCCGAAGAAGATCAAGCTGATCGAGCTGGACTCGGCGCAATTGCCGCGCTCGCTGGATGACCTGGACGCCGCTTCGATCAACACCGACTACGCGGTCAAGAATGGCCTGACGCCGGCCAAGGACGCCATCGCACTGGAAGATCGCCAGGGACCGTACGCGAACCTGATCGCCGTGCGCGAAAAAGACAAGAACCAGCCGTGGGTGAAGACGCTGGTGCGCGCCTACCAATCGGAAGACGTGCGCAAGTTCATCGACACGCAGTTCAAGGGCGCGATCCTGCCGGCGTTTTAAGCAGCGGGTGCTAAGTCAGCGGTTACTTTCGCGGATTGGTGCGAGAGTGAAGCACTGCGTGCCGGCAGGCAGACTAGATTTTGAGCGCACCGCATCGTTTTGCTGCGCTGCGTCATTGTGTGACAAGTGCAATCGTTTTCGTCACACGTGGCGCTGCGGCAACGCTTGTAGCTTCTCGTTACATTAAGTAGTTCTACGTTATTGCAACGCAACAAACGATTCGCTATAGTAGGAACTGTCTCCTCCACCCTCCTTGGTGGATTGTGGCCCGAGCACCTGGTGCTCGGGCTTTTTTCTTTGGCGCGCGGCTTTTGCTGTTCTTCCGGCCGCCTTGCATCTCGGCCGGTCCCGGCTACCCTGAATTCTCAACTTTTCTACGTGTTTTCCTCGGCAGCGTTGCCCGATAGCAACGAGCAAGGATTTTTCAAGCGTGCGCTTCGAGTCGCCCCTCGAACACCTACACGTCTGTCGGCGCGAAAGAACCAAAGCGTTGCTTGAATCACGTTAGCGCAGCGAATGTGCGCGCAACCGCCTGCTTTGTGCGGCTAACATCGCGAAATATCGTCAGCTTTTGTCCTACAAGCCTTTCGGCCAACCCCGGACAGTCTGACTTCACCCCCTCCACTAAACTTCACCTTGCTCTCTCTTTAGAGAGCACTCCCCCCCTTTTGAGCCCGCCCCTGTTGCGGGCTTCATTTTTTTCGGGCACGATTTCTTCCATCCCGACGCTGTCGACACCGGCGTCGGAAGCTCAAAAGGTTGGGGGAATCTCTCAAGGCCCGCGCAGTTGAAAAGCTGCGCGGGCTTTGTTTTTTCCGGCGCCGCACGCTGACTCCACCTGACAACGCCCCCGGCCGGTGCTTCAATGGCGGCTGACGGTGGCGTCACACAGCGCAAACGGGATGCGCCTCGCCCCGATACCGACAACAAGAAGGACTGGCCGATGGAAGGTTTCGCGCAACTCGCCGTGCTGGTGGTGGACGACCATCCGGTGCAACGGGCCGCCGCCCGGCAACTGCTCCATACGCTGGGCGTGCAGCAGATCCTGACCGCCTGCGACGGCCGCGAGGCGCTCTACCTTCTCCAGCTCTGCCACGTCGATCTCGTGCTGTGCGACATCGACATGCCCGGCATGAACGGCCCAGAGCTGATGGAGCAGATGCACTTGCGCGGCGGCTGCGTCTTTCCGCGACAGGCGCCTGTGTGGGCGTGGGTCAGCGCGATGGATGCGCCGATCGTCGAGTCGCACATCAGCCTGGCCGATGCGATCGGCTTGACGCGCACGCACGGCGTGCAGAAGCCGCTGCGCCCGGCGCACGTGCTGCCGCTGCTGGAGGAAGCCGCTGCGCGGGAGCGGGACGGGGCACCGGCTGCAGCCGCTGTCTTGCCGCAGTTCTCCGACGACGAGCTGGCCGCGCTCATCCAAGAAACGCCTGAACAGATCGAGGTCGTATTCCAACCCCAGCACGATCTGGCCACCAACCAGATTGCCGGCGCCGAGGCGCTCTGCCGCTGGATGCATCCGGTGCATGGGCGTGTGTCGCCAGCGGCGTTCGTGCCGCGCCTGGAAGCGCTCGGGCTGGCTGATGGCCTGTTCTTCCATGTGCTGGAGCATTGCGTGCGCGTGCAGCACGCGCTGGCCGCGCATGCGTATCCCGTTTCGATCGGTGTGAATGCGTCTGCGCAGACGCTGAGCCGGGCCGGCACCGTAGACCGCATCGACGCCATCGTGCGCGAGGCGCGTATTGCGCCGGCGGCCATCGCCATCGAGCTGACGGAGGATTCGCCCGTGCACGATGCCACGCAGCTCACCATCGCACTCAACCGCCTGCGCCTGCTGGGCCATCCCCTGGCCATCGACGATTTTGGTGTGGGCATTGCCACGCTCAAGCTGCTCGCCGACCTGCCCTTCACCATTCTGAAGATCGATCGCTCGTTTACGGCTGCGGTGGACCAGACCAGCCAGCGCGGCGTGATCTGCCGCACGATGATCGAGCTGGCGCGCACGCTGCATCTCGAGTGCATTGCCGAAGGGGTGGAAACTGAAGCGCAGCGCCAGACGTTGCGCGCGCTGGGCTGTGCGACCGGGCAAGGCTATCTGTGGGCGGCACCGCTGTCTGTCACCGCGTTTCTTGCGCACGTGCAGGCGGCAGCGTAAGCGCGAATAAGCGCGAATACCGCAGGGCCATTCAGTTTCTCTCAACCCAGATAGAAGCAGCTTCTGCCCCGAAAGGTTACGCGGAGCCAAAGTCAGAAAAGTCTGATCCCGCGCGGCATATCTGGTGAGTAAGGTACCGGCTCCTTTCAGCGGCGCTTCTGACTCCCATGACGGCTCCGATCCCTTCCACCTTGCTGCTCGCCACGCTGGACACCTCATCGCTGGCGACGCACCTGACCTGACGGCGTGCGTATGTGCTCTGTCCTCTCGATCGTGATGGCAGACGATCATCCGGTGATTCTTATGGGGCTGGCGGCGGCCATTGCGCAGTTTCCACAGCAGCAGGTCGTGGCACAGGCACACGACGGGCGAGAGCTGATGCAGGTGCTTACGCAAATCGACTGCAACGTCATCGTGACCGACTACAACCTGGGTGGCGAACCCGCCTTCGATGGCATGCAGTTGCTGGCGCGCTTGCGCAAGCAGCACCAGAAGCGCGCCATCGTGGTCTGCACGATGGTCCGCAACCCCGCCCTCTTGCGCGCCATGCGGCAGATTGGTGTGGCCGGCATCGTCAGCAAGAGCGATGACTTCGTTCATGTCGGGCACGCTGTCATGGCGGCCGCCCGCGGCGTGCGGTATGACAGCCCGCGCATCCTGGAAGAGACGGGCCTTGGTTCCAATGAACGAGATGTGTGCGAGCGACTGAGCGCGCGCGAGCGCGAAGTCCTGCGCCTGTATGCCGGCGGCACGGCCGTGTCCGACATAGCGCTCATGCTCGGTTCGAGCGTGAAGACCGTCAGCACGCAAAAGACCGTGGCGCTGCGCAAGCTGGGCCTGGCGCGCGAGATCGATCTCTTTCAGTACGCCCGCGCCCGCGGGCTGACAGCGCTCCGCTGAGCGCCCACCCTCAGCTTGCCTGGCGGTGCATCGGCACGGCTTGAGCCGGCGCGATGGCGGCGCCGGATGCCTGCGCGGGTGCGGCTTCCACGCCCATCAGCCAACTGAACAACGGCGTTGCCAGTAGCGCGCCGGCGAGTTGCGCCAGCATGTAGCCCGGGACATCGCCGGGGCGGATGCCGGAGGGGCCGTCGGTCAGTGCGCAGGCAAAGGCCAACGCCGGGTTGGCCAGCGATGACGACGACGTGAACCAATACCCCGCAGCGATATAGGCGGCCACCACGAACGGCAATTGCTTCGGCGCGTGACGCCCGCATGCGACGCCCACGCCGATCAGCCCGAACGTTGCCAGTGCTTCGCTCCACCACAGTGCGAGGCCGGTGGCGGCATGCGTGCCCGGCGCCCATGCCGGCATGCCAAACATGACGTGCGCGGCGGCCACACCCAGCGTGGCGCCCACGGCCTGTGCAGCCAGATAGGCCAGCGCTTCATGCCCACGCAGACCGCCCCGCAGCAACGCCGACAGGGTGACCGCCGGGTTCAGGTGCGCACCCGACACCGGCGCGAACACCGTCAGCAACGCCAGCAAGCCGGCGCCACCGGCCAGCGATTGCGCCAGCAGCGTCCACGTGGCATCGCCGCCGGAGAGCCGGCTTGCGTGGATGCCGGTGCCGATTACCACCGCAATCAACAAGGCCGTACCGAGCCCCTCCGCGACGATGCGGCGCGCCAGGGATGGTGCAGCGGACGTGGTCGAAGCCGCGGCGCGAAGGTGGGACACAGTGGCCATGAGGAAAGAAGAGGAACGATGCCAAGCGCATCGCGCGGGAGTTTGGAACCTCCGTTGGGGCCGATCAATGCACACGGGCGCGCTTGTGTCGCGCGTCCGAGTATCGAATGGTGCGATTGATGCGGGGCTGCTCAGGCCGGGCTTGCCGCGCCAGCCGCGGCCAGTTGCCGCTGCTGTGCACCCAGCCGCGCAAAGCCGACGGCCGCTGCACCGAGCGCTGCCAGCATGGCGATGCAGCCCGCCATCGTGCCGTGCGCCATGCCGTTGGCGCCGCCGGCAGCGGCAAAGGTGAAATACAACCCGCCGATGCAGGCGACGCCCAGTGCGCCTGCCAGTTGCTGTGCGGTAATCAGCAGCCCCGCTGCCGCGCCTGCCTGCGTACGCGCTACGCCCGTCAGCACCAAGCCGATCAGCGGGACGACGACCAGCCCCTGCCCCGCTCCGTACAGCGCCACGGCAATGCCGATGCGCATCATGCTCGGCGTGGCAGGGTGCGCCCACTCCGTCCCGAAACCCGACAGCAGCACCAGCAGGCCCAGCGCCATCAGGCCGAGGCCTGCCAGCAGGGCGCGAACGCCATAGCGCCGTACCAGCGCATTGGCCACTCGCGACGTGATCAAAAACGTGATGGCCAGCGGCAGGATGGCGGCTCCCATGCGCACCGCGGAAAGCTGCCGCCCGTTCTGCAGATACAGCGTCAGCACCAGGAAGAACGCCATCATCCCGATGTAGTGCAGCGCCGACGCCGTCAGGCCCGTCATGAAGGCGCGATGCTGCAGCAAGGTGGGCGGCAGCAGCGGCGTACCGCCGGCACGATCGACACGGGCTTCCAGTTGCTGGAACGTGGCCATGCCGAGTACGCCTACGACAAGCAGTGCGAGCGCCCACACCGGCCAGTGCAGTTCGCGGCCGAACAGCAGCGGCACCAGCACGGCGGCCACGCTCACGGCCATCCACGCCACGCCGGCGGTATCGAGATGCACCTTCGCTGCGTTGGCGCTCGGGTGCGGAATCCAGCGCCAGCCCAGCAGCGCGGCAGCCAACCCGACCGGCACATTGATCAGGAAGGCCGCGCGCCAGCCCAGCCCGGCGATGTCGGCGCTGGTGAGTGCGCCGCCCACCAGCAGCCCGGCCGCGCCGCCGGTGCCCATCACCAGGCCGAAGATCGACAGCGCGCGGTCACGCTCGGTGCCGGCAAAGAGCGCCTGCACGCTCGCCAGCACCTGCGGCACCATCATCGCGGCCGACAGGCCCTGCGCGAAACGCCATGCAATGAGCGCTGCCGCGCTACCCGCCAGCCCGCAACCGGCCGAGGTGGCGGTAAAGGCGACGAGGCCCAGCAGGAACACGCGCCTGCGCCCGAACAGATCACCCAGACGGCCGCCCGTGATGAGCAGAATCGCGTAGCCAAGCTGGTACACCGCCAGCACCGCCTCCAGTTGCGCGGGCGTGGCGTGCAGGCTTGTGCGGATGCTCGGGATCGCCACATTCGCGATGAACGCGTCGACGATGAACATGAATTGCGCCGTCACCATCACACCGAAGGCGAGCCAGCGGCGAGGTTCCGATACTGAGGAAGCAGAAGAAATGTGAGTCACGATCGGCTCCGGAAAGAGGGATGAACGCAGCGTAGGTGCGCGAGCCGATTCGATGCAGAGCTAGGATTAACCTAGGATTGGGTTGTCCCTCCCACCTTCACGCGCTGTCGTGTGTAATGCCCCTCATGGACGATTTCACCGCCGACCTTGCCTCCTTCCCTGCCGCGCCCCGTAACGAGCTGGGCGAGTTCCTGCGCAGCCGCCGCAGCCACCTGCGCCCGCAGGACGTGGGGCTGCCCGAGGGCAGCGGGCGCCGCCGCACCGCCGGCCTGCGCCGGGAAGAAGTCGCACAGCTCGCCAACATCAGCATCGATTGGTATGTGCGCATCGAGCAGGGGCGCGACGTGCGGCCTTCCGTGGCGACCATCGAGGCGATCGGGCGTGCGTTGAAGCTGTCTTCAGATGAACGGGCGCACATGCGCGGCCTGGCGCGTGCCGAATCGGTTTTCACGGGGCCCGGAGTTGGGACCCCCGGGCGTTCGGCGGCCGAAGCGGTGCCCGATGTCTTGCGCCGGGCCGTCGCCGGCATGGTCTTGCCCGCCCACGTGCGTAGCTACCGCACCGAGCTGCTGTGCTGGAACGAGGCGACCTCGCAGCTCTTCATGGATTTCGGCACGATGCCGCCGGAAGACCGCAACTCGCTGGTCTACATGTTTTTGTACGCCAATGCGCGCGAGCGTTTTGTCGAGTGGGAGAACGAGGCGCGGCGCATGCTGGCGAAGTTTCGCGCGGTGTACGACCCGCACGCAGACGACCCGGTGCTCGTCGCGTTGGTCGACCGGCTGCGCACGAGCAGCCGCGAGTTCGATACCTGGTGGCGGCAGCACGAGGTGCGCGCCCAGCGCGCGGAGCACAAGCTGATCCGCACGCCTGCCGGCAAGGTCGTCCGCTACGACTACATTGGCCTGCCGGTGATGGAAGACCCGCGCCTGCGTATGGTGCTGTACGTGCCGGTCGAGGACGGCGCCTGAACGTTCAGGCCGTCAGCGCCGCGAGGATCGTGTCGGTATCGCGCACGCGGCCCAGTCGCGGGAACACGTTTTCCACCGAGGATCGATGCATCGCCGCATCGTTCGAACTCATCGCGTCTTCGGCCAGCACCAGCGCGTAGCCGTGCTCCCACGCGGCACGCGCGGTCGATTCCACCCCCACGTGCGTCGAGATGCCGCCCAGCACGATGGTGGCGATGCCGCGACGGCGCAATTGCAGATCGAGTTCGGTACCGTAGAACGCGCCCCACTGGCGCTTGGTGATCTGGATGTCGGTGGGCGCCACTTCCAGCTCGGCGGGTTGTTCCCACCATTGCGGCGGCAGGCCACCGGGCTGTGTGGGCGCGGGGCGGTCGACAGGCTGGCGCGGCGCATCGGCGTAGTCTGGCGCCCACCCCACGCGCACCAGCACCACGGGTGCACCCAGCTCGCGAAAGCGCTTGGCGAGCCTGGCAGACGCGCCCAATACCTGATCTGCCGAGTGCGGCCCCTGGGCAAACGGCAGGATGCCGCGTTGCAGGTCGATCAACACCAGCGCGGTGGTTTTCGCAGACAAGGCAGACAGGGTTTGCAGCGGTTCAGGCATCAAATGCTCCAGACGAATCGGGGTTACGGACGACGGATGACACACGTTGCCGTGGCGTGCGCCAGCAATGTGCCGTCCTGCGTTTTGAGCGTGCCCTCCGACACGCCGATCGTGCGCGAGACATGCAGCACGCGTCCAACGGCCACCAGTGGCGTGTCCACCGGCACTGCCTTCACCATCTTTACGTTCAAATCGACCGTGCCGTAGCCGACGCCGGCTTCGAGCATCGAATGCACGGCGCAGCCCGTCACGGAGTCGAGCACCGTCGCCGCAAAGCCGCCATGCACACCGCCCAGCGGATTGAGGTGGCGTTTGTCGGCTCGGGCACCGAAGTGCACCGTGCCCGCTTCGATGAGGTCCATCGTCATCGGGATGGTCTCGCTGATGGATGCGCGTGGCAGATCGCCGTGCGACATGGCCTGCAGCAATTGCAGGCCGGTCATTTGGGACGGATGCATGGGAGGAGTCTGGTGGCGTTGAGGTGAGGTGACTCGACACTCTACCGCGAGCCCGATTGCCAGGGCTGCAATGCGTTGCACTGGACGACGCAACAACCCCCGCCTCTGCGCACGTCCCAATGCGGGTAGACCCTAGCGTTGCGCGCACACCGACGCGAAAGGCTCCAGAAAGGTGCCCCCTTCTACGCTCGCCCAGCGATTGCATCGGGCGGTCTGACCCACTGCCGTTGCGCGTTTCCCGAAGCCGGCATCACGACCGGACACCATCACCCACAAAGGAAGGAGACTTCAATGTCCCGCATCAAGTTTGCCCTTGCGGCAACTGCAGCCGCAGCGGCCACGCTGGCCACCGGCGCCGCTCATGCCCAGTCGAACGTGACGCTCTACGGCCTGATCGACACCACCATCAGCACCGTCAACAACACCAACGCTTCAGGCGCGCGCACCACCGGCTTCCAGATTCCCTGGTTCTCGGGCAGCCGCTGGGGCCTGACCGGCAAGGAAGACTTGGGCGGCGGCACGTCGGCCATCTTCAAACTGGAGTCGGAATACGAAACGCCGACCGGCAACATGGACACCCCGGGCGTGCTGTTCAATCGTGACGCTTGGGTGGGCCTGTCGAGCCAATCGCTGGGCAAGCTGACCTTCGGTCGCCAGAACGCGATTGCGCGCGATATCTCTGCCATCTACGGCGACCCGTACACCAGCGAGAAAGTCGGTCTGGAAGAAGGTGGCTACACCAACACCAACAACTTCAAGCAGCTGATCTTCTACGCAGGCAGCGCCACCGGCACGCGCATGAACAACGGCGTGGTGTGGAAGAAGATGTGGGGCGGCCGCTTCCTGACGGCCCTGGGCTATCAGTTTGGCGAAGTGCCGGGCCAGTTCACGCAAGGCACCACCGAGTCGCTCGCACTGGGCTACAACGGCGACAACTTCCATCTGGCAGGCTTCGCGCAACAGGCCAAGGTGGGCGGCTTCATGGACCGTTCGTACTCGCTGGGCGGCAACGTGATCATGGGCATGTTCCGTGTCAACGCCGGTTACTTCCACTACACCGGCGAGCAGCCAGCCGCGCTGGGCAATCGCAAGGACGACGCCTACACGCTGTCGCTGAAGATCGCTCCTCAAGGCGCGTTCGACTATGAAATCGGCTACCAGATCATGAAGGCTGACAACGCTGCCTTCAGCGCAGATGGCAACACGCTCAATGCGTACGCCAGCGTGGTGGGCGCCACCGCAGCGGGCAGCGGCCGCAAGAACACGCTGTACGGCTCGGTGTTCTACCACGTGTCCAAGCGCACGGAGTTCTACGTGGCGGCGGACTACATGAAGCTCAAGGATCAGTACATCGTGGGCGGCACCAACGGCCACAACAGCCAGACGGAGTTTGGTGTCGGTATGCGCACGCGCTTCTAAGCGAGTGTTTGGTTTGAGCTAGCGGCGCTCGCGCACCTGATCGACAAACTTGTTGGTGTAGGTGCGCGAGAGGTCGATGTGCTTGTCGCGCGCGTTGGCATTGCTGGCGGCGAGGACGCGCAGGACGGTGGGTGGGCCGTCGTCCGGCATGCGTCCGTCGGTGCTGAAAGTGGGCAACGCGGCGGCAAGCGCTTTTGTGTACAGCTCTGGATGATCGCGCCGGAATTCAGGCGGCATGCGGGCGGCAATGTCTTCAGCACCGTGCGTGCGCATGTAGCGCAGGGTGTGCACGAATGCGCGGGCCAGTTTGGCGGCGACGTCCGGATGCGCTTCCAGCCATTCGGTCTGCAAGTACAGACACGCGGCCGGATACGAACCGCCCAGCGCGGCACGCGTGCTCTCCAGCGTGCGCAGGTCGAGCAGCACGCGCGCTTCGCCGCTGTGCACGAGGCGTGAGACCGTCGGGTCGGTGGTCATGCCGGCATCGATGCGGCCGCTGCGCAGCGCGGTGACGAAGCTGCGTTCGGCGCCGACTGGCAGCATGGTGTAGTCGCCGGCCGACAGCCCCTGCTGCGCCATCAGATAACGCGTGAGAAAGCTGGTGGATGCGCCCAGGCCCGTCACGCCCAGCGTGCGGCCACGCAGGTCATGCATCGATTGCACTGTCGCCGGCAACCGTGTCGACACGACTTCTGCTTCGCCCGGCACTTGGCTGAATACGACAATGGCACGCACTTCCTTGCCCTTGGCCTGCAGGTCGATGGTGTGGTCATAAAAGCCGACCACGCCTTGCGCAAAGCCGGTGAGCAGTTCGCTCTCCGCATCGACGCCGGCGGGCTGCGAGACCAGTTCCACATCGAGCCCTTCGTCACGGAAATAGCCCAGGCGCTGCGCTAGCGTAGCGGGCAGGTAGATCATCTTGGCGGTGCCGCTGACCATGAGCGTCAGGTGCGCCGGGTCTTGTGCAAGGGCATGCGAAGTTGCCACGGCCAGAAGGGCAGCGAGCCACGGCGTGACCCAGCCCCGGACGCCGCGTGCGCGAGCGCTCCTGCAGGTAAAAACACCCATTGAGTTGTCTCCGGCTCTTTTGTAGATATCAGTATCGCGCGGTCCGGATCTGGTGAATGACGCCTCCGGCGCGCGTAGGCAGCCGCCACCATTCTAGGAAGCGGCAACCCACAAATAGCTTTCATTTTTCGGACGCGCTGTTTTCGCATGAAGCTGCTCCTGATCGAAGACAACGCCCCGCTGGCGCACTGGCTCTCTGAAGCCCTGCGCCGCGCCCATTTCACCGTGGATCACGCCACCGATGGCGAATCCGCCGACACGCTGTTGCTTACGCAACACTACGATGTGGTGCTGCTCGACCTGCAATTGCCCACGTTGTCAGGGCAAGGTGTATTGCAACGTTTGCGCGGCCGGCGCAACCCGGTGCCGGTGCTGATTCTCACGGCCAGCGGCGGGATCGACGACAAGGTTGCCTGCCTGGGCGCCGGCGCCGATGACTACCTCGTCAAGCCGTTCGAGATTCGCGAGCTGATTGCGCGCATCCAGGTGCTGGTGCGGCGCAGCGCGCCTGATCAGTCCGTCGAACTGCAATGTGGCGACCTGACTTACCACACCGGCAGCCGCACCTTCAACCTTGCCGGGCAGCCGCTGGTGCTGCCAGCACGTGAGCACACCGTGCTTGAAATCCTGATGCTGAAGCTCGGGCGCACGGTGTCCAAACCGGCGCTGGTGAACGGCGTGTTCGGGATGGACGACGAAGCCAGCCCCGAGGCCATCGAGATCTACATCCACCGCCTGCGCAAGAAGCTGGAGCATTCCGCCGCCACCATCGTCACGCTGCGCGGCCTCGGTTACCTGCTGCGCGATGCCTCCACCGCGCAGTCCTGACCAAGCGCCAGCGCAGTCCGCCCCGACGCGGGCGCGCAGCCTGCGTGCGCGGCTGGTGTTGTGGCTGGCATTGCCGCTGGTCGTCTATGTGGCGGCCGATGGCTGGCTCGACTTGGCCGCCGCACGCCATAACGCCGATCTCGTGCACTTCCATGCGCTCGACACGGCCGCACAGATGATCAGCGGCCAGATCGAATGGGATGACGGCCGCCTGCGTGTGTCGGTGCCGCCGGCCGCGCTGGCCGTGTTTGCCGCGCCGGAAACACCGGTGCGCGACCAGGTGGCGTACCAAGTCAGCACCGAGCACGGGCGCCTGCTGGCCGGGCGGCTCGACTTTGGCACGCGCCCCGCATTTGACGCGGCGGGCCTGGCCGATGCCGGCACCTACACCGATACCGTGGAAGGCCAGCCCGTGCACGTGGCCGCAGTGGTGCGCACCATGTACGACGCCGGCCGCACCGAGCGCGTCGTCACGCGCGTCGCGCAAACCATGAACGGTCGTGACGCGATGATCCGCCAGCTATGGTGGCCTGGCACCGTGCGCCAGCTCGCGCTGGTGGGACTGGCGCTGGCGATGATCCTCATCGGCCTGACGCTCGAGCTGCGGCCGATCTTGCGATTGGCCGGCAATGTGTCGGCACGTGCGCCTACCGACCTTGCGCCGCTAGATCCCGCTGGCTTGCAGCACGAGCTGCAGCCGATTGCCGGGGCGTTCAACCAATATCTGCAGCGCATTGCCGACAACGCCCTCACGCAGAAGCGCTTCATTGCCGATGCTGCGCACCAGATGCGCACGCCACTGGCGATTCTCGATACGCAGATGCAGGTAGCGGCGCAAACCAACGCAGATGCTGCGCTGCACGAAGTCCTGAAGGCCGCGCGAACCAGCACACGCAACCTGGCGGATCTCATCAACGACTTGCTGCTGCTGTCTCAGGCCGAAGCATCGGCCGCGACGAGCGAGGCGGTCGACCTCTCGCAAGTGGCGCGCACCGTGTTGGAGGACCTCGCGCTGCTGGCCGATGGCCGTCGGATCGATCTGGGGATCGAGCCTGCCGAGCAGCCCGTCTGGACGTCAGGCAACCGAACGCTGATCGCCGCCCTGCTGTTCAACCTGGTCGACAACGCCGTGCGTTACACGCAGGAAGGCGGCCGCGTGACGGTGCAGGTGTCGGCGGACTACGGTTGGGCCATGCTGACCGTGACCGACAACGGCCCCGGCATTCCGCCCGAGGCGTACACACGCGTGTTCGAGCGCTTCACGCGTCTGGAAGGCACGCAGACCCAGGGCAGCGGCCTGGGTCTGGCGATCGTGCGTCAGATCGTGGATCGCATGGGCGGTCAGATTGCGCTGGCGCCCGGGCCGGGCGGCGCCGGGCTGGCGGTGACGGTTTGGCTGCGGCGAACGAGTGCGCCCGCCGCAGCGTAAGTCACCGCCCCTGCCTTACTGCTTCGGCATTTATTGCACCGACACAAACACCGGGTTCGAGTAGAACCACAGATCGTTGTAGTTGCGATCGTTGATGGCGTTGAAGCGCGCGGCGTTCTCCGTCACCACGGTCTTCTGGTCGGGCAGCGGGTTGCCGTTGCTGGTTTCGCCCGACACGTTCATGCCGAGGTTGGTGCCGCGCAGGCGGAAGTACTGATTCTTGGCCGCTGTGTAGGTGTACGTGATGCTGTTGTAGCCGTCAGCGTCGACCTTCCAGTCTGCCTTCGTGAACGTGGCGATGACCTTGGTGGAGTCATTGGTGTCCTTGGCATAGGCTGGCGTGCCCGATGCGGCCTTGCCCGTCACGTCGCCCGCAATCAGATCAACGTGGTCGACCACCGGGCGCATGTTGACCTTGAAGCCGCTGCCCAGTGGGTACTCGTAGTTGTTGTGATCGGGGCTCTTGAAGCGGATGGTGATCGTCACCTTGTCGCCGGCCTTGGCCGAGAGCGTGCCGCCCATGTCGGCTGACGCGGCCGCGGTACCCGCACTGAAGTCCAGCGCGTTGATGAGGTCGCCAAACACGCCGAACGACTTGCCCGAGCGCATGGCCGCCAGCAGCGTCTTCAGGTCGGTGCTGGTGCCCGGCAGCCAGATGTAGGTCTTGGCGTATTCGCCGGGGTAATAGCCGCTGCTGAACTGCTGCGTGGCGTCCACTTCAAAGTGGTGGTCAGAATCGGCAAAGTTCCAGACGCGGCGGCCTTCGCCGAGCAGCGCATCCCAGATGCCGCCGACCTGCGCGACCACGTAGTCGACGCCGCCGTAGGTGCGGTTCTTCAGGTTGGCGTCGATGTAGGCGCTGGTATAGCCGCCGCGGTCGGGCTCCATCTGGTTGCCGACCATGCCTTCGATGCCGAACATGACGTCGGGCGCGGTGTCGTTGAACTCGCGGAAGTCCGCCACCGTGTACTTGCCCGGGTTGCGCGACGGGTGGTTGATCAGGCCGTAGCTGGTGTTCGGGTAATTCGTCTTCAGCCACTTGAAGGCATTGACCACATCGGTATGCGTGGTGCCGGCGCGCGGGCCTTCCTGCTGCCACGCGGTCACATCGTTCGGGTCAAACAGCGATGCGGACTGCTGCGTGAAGAAGTATTCGAACTTGTTCAGGCCCTTGGCCGACGTCTGCAGCTTGTCGGTGCCATCAAAGATGCCGACGTTCAGGTGGTCGTGCGTCGGCATGTCCCATTCGGCAGCCGAGAAGATCAGCTTGCCGGCGTACTTGCCTGCCGCCTGCGCCTGCGCAATGGCCGGCATCTCGTACTTGGCGATCCCAGCGGACGCGGCAATGGAGCCGCCCGTGAGCGTGGCGCCCGTGGCGTCGCGCGGCGACGGGCGCAGGTGGTTCGATACGGCCATCCAATCGAGGCTGTTGAGGTTGAACGCGTGGTCGAGCACCGTGGACAGCGGCGTGACGGCATCGACGGACTCTGCCGTGTGCACGTGCAGATCGCCCGTCGTCCACATGCCTTGCGGCTTGGCGGGCTGTGTCGGCGTCGTGGGCGTGGTCGGTGCCGGCGAGGTGCCTGCTGTGCTCGTGGGCGCGGGGTCGTTACTGCCGCCGCACGCGTACAGGCCGAGGGTCATGCATGCCGGCACCGCAATCACGAGCAGCGTTTTCTTGGTCGAAAGCATTGTGGTTTCCTGTCGATTCGATGAGGTCGGGCAAACGCCTCCGGCCACCCATGCATGTGGGCGGCTCTTGCACGACTAAAACGTTTGCGTGGCCGAATCTTGGCGAAAAACCATGAAAATTTAGTGACGAAGCGGCACGAAAACAGGAAGCGGCGTGGCCCAAAGCGAATCGGTGGGGCACGCAAACAGCGCGCAAAGAAAACGGCCCCAAAAAGGGGCCGCGTTCATTGCGATTTGTCTCGGCGTCAGGGCGTATCGCGCAGCGTCTTGAGCGTGCTGTCGTCTGCGCCGTTGGCCTGCGCGGTCTTCATCAACTCCTGCTTCTTGGCGGGGTAAGACGCGCCCTTCAGGGCCTTTTGAATGCCGATCGGCGAATGCGTTGCGTGTTCACGCCCGCTGCCGCCCTGTGCGCCGCGCTCGTGCGACTTGGCTCCGGCACGTTCAGACGATTTGCCGGCGCTGCCGTGGCTGGCGTGTCCGCCACGCTCCTTGTCGGATGCGCCGCTGCGCTTGCTTTGGGACGTCGATTTCGAGTGCGACGCGTGCTTGCTCTTGTCGCGAGTCGGTTTCATGACACCTCCGCTGGTCGGTTGACTGGGCCGTCACCGGAAATGGCGCGGCCCGCAACCGTTTTGCAGCAGCGAACATGCCTGCGCAAATGTGCGACGAAGGCAAAAAGAAACGCGGGTCAGAAGCGGCGCGCGGGCTACGTGCGCGATGCAAGCTTGGCGCGAGGGCGCGGCATCGGCAGCGGCGCCTCTCCCAACGCCCGGCTGACCGCGTTCGGCTTGTCGACCAGATCCTCCAGCGTGTAGCCATCGAGCACTTCAAAGTACGCCCGCAACGCCGCGTGCAGCACGCCACGCAAGCCGCACACGCGCGTGATGACGCAGTGGTTGTCGTCGCCGTGGAAGCACTCGACCATGCGGAAGTCGGGCTCGGTGGCGCGCACCACATCGCCGAGGTTGATTTCGGCCGCAGGGCGGCCAAGAGTGATGCCGCCAGCGCGCCCCCGCACGGTGTGCAGGAAGCCGTCCTGCCCAAGCTGCTGGACGATCTTGATGAGGTGGTTCTTGGGAATGTCGAAGGCATCCGCAATGCGCTGGATCGTGACGAGTTCGTCCGGGTGCACGGCCACGTAGATCAGCGTGCGCAGGGCGTAGTCGGTGTAGTCGGTCAGTCGCATGGCGGGCGTGCGGGTTTGCCGCAGGTAAAAACATTCATAAGAGGAACATCTTATCGGGAAGTTGCCTACAAGATGCGCCGGTTTGCCGCAGGTCAATTTGTTGCATCACAAATATACGTTTAATAGAATCCAATGCAAGCGGTTGCCTGAGCCCCAGGCCATCCAGAACAAAGCGTGACGGCGCCCCCCGTCTTATTTGTTGCATATTTCACGCATATTTGGAGTCCAGCATGCTGTCCGACAAGTCCAAGCCCTACATCGATGCCAGCGTTCCGGTGCTGCGCGAGCACGGCTTGACCATCACCCAGACCTTCTATCGCAACATGTTCGCCAGCCACTCCGAGCTGACCAACGTGTTCAACATGGGCAACCAGGCCAATGGGTCGCAGCAGCAGTCGCTGGCTTCGGCGGTGTTTGCGTACGCCGCCAACCATGGCAACAACGCGGCGCTGGCGCCCGTGGTCAACCGCATCGTGCACAAGCATGCCGCTGTGGGCATCAAGCCGAGCCACTACCCGATCGTCGCGCGTCACCTGTTGGGTGCGATTGCCGACGTGCTGGGCGATGCCGCCACGCCCGACCTGCTTGCCGCCTGGGACGAAGCCTATTGGCTGCTCGCGGCCGAGCTGATTGCGGCGGAAGCGCGCCTGTATCAGCACACCGGCAGCGGCCCCGACCATCGTCAGCCGGTGCGTATTGTGGAGCGCCGTCAGCAGGCCGAAGACGTCGTCTCGCTCACGCTCGAAGCCGTGGGTGATGCACCGCTGGCCGATTTCCTGCCAGGTCAATACATCTCGGTGCAAGTGGAGCTGGCGCCGGGCGCGCTGCAGCAGCGTCAGTACAGCCTGTCGGACGCGCCGAATGGCCGCACCTGGCGCATCTCGGTCAAGCGCGATGCGGGTGATGCCGATCGCCCGGCGGGCACCGTGTCGAGCTGGCTGCACGCCAATGCGCGCGAAGGCGACGTGCTGCTGGTCAGCCAACCCTACGGCGACTTCGTGCCGCAACTGGCAACCGACAACCCGATCGTGCTGATGTCGGCCGGTGTTGGCATCACGCCCATGATCTCGGCACTCAACACGCTCGCGCAGCAGAACAGCGCGCGCAAGATCGTATTCAGCCACGCCAGTCGCACGGCCTCGCATGTTGCCCACGCCGACGATCTGGAGCGAGCTGCACAAGCGCTGCCTGCATTCGAGGCGCACGTATTCCTGGAGTCTGGCGAAGACGCGGAATTCGCGCAGCGCCCGGCCCAGCCCGGCCGCATGACGGTCGACACGTTCGTGCGCGACAACGGCACGGAAGCGGACTTCTATCTCTGCGGCCCGCTGCCGTTCATGCAGGCGCAGCGTGCAGCGCTGCTCGCCAGCGGCGTGCCGTCGGAGCGCATCCACCGCGAAGTGTTCGGCCCCGATCTGCTGGACGACATCCTCTGACCTGAACCACGGAAATCACCATGCCCCGCCAAGCCCCGTTGCTCACCATCGGCAAGCCCGACCCGGCAAGCCGTTTGCCTTACACGGGGCGGGCTGTTTTCGCGCTCGGCTTCCGACCCTTTTACCTGCTTGCAGCCGCCTTTGCCGCCTTGGGCATGGCGTTGTGGGCAGCGTTGCTGCTGGGCGTGCTGCCGTCGGCGCAGGGCCCTTCCACCATGGCACCGCTGTTCTGGCATGCGCACGAGATGGTGTTCGGCTTTGCGGCAGCGGTGGTGGTCGGTTTCCTTTTCACAGCGGGCAAGAACTGGACGGGCCTGCAGACGCCACAAGGCGCGCAGCTCGCCGCGCTGGCTGCGCTGTGGCTGGCTGCGCGTGTGCTGATGTGGACGGGCCCTGTTCCGCTGGCCGTGGCGGCGGATGTGGCGTTTCTGCCGGCGTGCGGCGTGGCGTTCCTGCGCGTTCTGCGGCGCGCAAAAAGCGCCCGCAACTACGGCCTGGCGATCGCGCTGCTGGTGCTCGGTGCCGTCAACGCGGCGTTCCATGCGGCGCTGGCTCTGGACGCGCCGCTGGCCGCACTGCGTTGCCTCGATGCGGCCGCTGGGCTGGTCTGCTTGTTCGTCACGGTGATTGGCGGGCGCGTCATCCCGATGTTTACGTCCAACGCCGTCCCTGGCGTGCAGGTGCGCCGCGTTGTTTGGGCCGAGCGCGCTATCGTGCCGGCGACTGCGCTCGCCGTTGCCATGTTGGCGACGCCGCTTCAAGGCATCGTTCCGGCCATCGTGTTTGCGGCGGCAGCAGTCGTGCAGGCCGTCCGCTGGGCCGGCTGGGACACGCGCCGCACGCTGCGCACGCCCATCGTCTCCATCCTGCATGTGGCGTATGCCTTCCTGCCCATCGGCTTTGCCATGTTGGCTGCCGCAGCGCTCGGTTGGGGCGACCGTTCCACCGCGCTGCATGCGCTCACGGCAGGAGCCATCGGCGGCGCCATCATCGCAATGATCACGCGCACTGCGCTGGGCCACACCGGCCGGATGCTGCGTACGGGCCGGGCCGAGAATTTCGCCTACGCCGCTGTTGCGCTGGCTGCACTCGTGCGTGTGGCCGGCCCCGCCTTGCTGCCGCGCGAGGTGTGGATCGGTGGCGCGAGCGTGCTGTGGGTGGCGGCGTTTGTGGCGTACCTGTGGCGCTACACGCCGTGGCTGATGGCGCCGCGCGCTGACGGCCGGGAAGGCTGAGCTTCACCCCTGCCCTTTCCGCCCCCGGCGGCTTCCGTAGAATGGCGCAGCCCCTTTGCACACTGCGCCCACGATGGATGTCCATTTGACGATCCACGGCCGGCACGACCTTGCCGGCCAGCTCTATCGACAACTCCGCACCGCCATCCTCGATGGTCGGCTCGTGCCGGGCGAGCGCCTGCCCTCCACGCGCGACCTCGCGCTGCAGATTGGCGTGTCGCGCAAGACCACGCTCGACGTATTCGAACGCCTCATCGCCGAGGGCTATCTACAGCCGCGCGCCGGCTCTGGCACCTTCGTGGCCGAAGCCACCGAAGGGTTGCGCGCCCGCACGCCGGCCGCCTCGCCTGCGGCGCAACTCGCCTCGCCCACGCCAGCCGTGCGCACCTTCGACACGCCCTGGAACAACATGCCGGGGGTGCTGCCCCAGCCGCGCCCGAACCTCGTCTACGACTTTGTGGGCGGCGTGACGGAGAAGCGTCTGTTTCCGTTCGACGTGTGGCGGCGTTGTGTTTCGCATGCGCTGCGCCAGCAGGCGCGCGGGCGCGGCGGCTATCAGGATCCTGCGGGCGACCAGGCGTTGCGTCTGGCCATTTCGCGCTATCTCGCATTCAGCCGTGCGGTGGTTTGCGCGTGGGCCGATATTGTCGTCACGCAGGGCGCGCAGCAGGCCATTGACCTCATCGCCCGGGTGCTCGTGCGCCCCGGGGATACGGTGGCGATCGAAGACCCGGGTTACCCGCCCGCGCGCATTGCGCTGCAGGCGCTGGGTGCCAAGGTCGTGCCGGTGCCGGTAGACGCAGAAGGCCTGGTCGTCGATGCGCTGCCGAAGCACGCCAAGCTCGTCTACGTAACGCCGTCGCACCAATTTCCGCTGGGCATGCCAATGAGCCTGGCGCGCCGCGCGCAACTGCTCGACTGGGCGCAGCGCCATGACGCGCTGATCATCGAAGACGATTACGACAGCGAATTCCGCTTCGACGGCCGTCCCATGGAATCGCTCAAGAGCCTGGACGTCGCCGGTTGCGTGGCTTACGTGGGCACGTTCTCCAAAACGATCTTTCCGGAGCTGCGCATCGGCTACGTGGTGCCGCCCGCTTCGTTGGTGGCGCCGCTGCGGCACGCCAAGCAGGTGGCCGACTGGCACAGTGAATCGCTCATGCAGGCGGCGCTCGCCAAGTTCATGCTCGACGGCGATTTCGGCAAGTATCTGCGCCGCATGCACAAGGAATACGCTGCACGACGCAATGCGCTGCTGCGGCATCTGCGTGGCCCGCTGGCACCTTGGCTGGCGCCCGTGCCGTCGGCGGCGGGCATTCACATGGCAGCGCAGTTGCAAGCGCCGTTGGCAGAAGCCGAGTTGGTCAAGCTGGCGGAGAGCGTGGGCGTCGGGCTATACGGCACGGCCAGGATGCATGTGGCGCGGCCGCCGCAGCCCGGATTGCTGATCGGCTACGGCCATGTAAACGTTGCGGAGATCGACGCGGGCCTTGGCAAGCTGGCGGAAGTGCTAGTCAGAGTGGCTACCTGATATTCGCTGGGATTGGCGATTTCAAGGTGCCACTACGACACCTAGACTGGCTCCAGTTTTCAAGCACAGGAGCCATCTCATGGAACCCCGCCTCGACTTCTACCAAAGCAATCCCGCCGCCATCCAGGCCGTCATGGGCCTGGAAAAAGCGCTGGGCAAAAGCACGCTGGAAAAACCGCTGACTGAACTCGTGCGCCTGCGGGCCTCGCAAATCAACGGCTGCGCCTACTGCGTCGACCTGCACACCGCCGATGCCCGCAAGGGCGGCGAAGACGATCGCCGCCTGGCCACCGTGTCCGTCTGGCATGAAACGCCGTTCTTCACCGACCGCGAACGCGCCGCGCTGGCGTGGACAGAAGCCGTCACCCTCGTCGCACAAACGCGCGTGCCCGATGAGGTCTGGCAGGCCGTGCGCGCGCTGTTCTCCGATGCCGAGCTGGTCGACCTCACGCTGCTGGTGAGCACCATCAACACGTGGAACCGCCTGGCCATCAGCTTTCGCAAGCTGCCCGCCTGAGCGCCGCATATACTGCCTCGCACGGCGCGCGCCGCACACGGAGGCCACATGCTGCACAACGTCCGCACCTTAAGCGTGAATGTCGAGCGTCACTTCGATGACGTGGCCATGTTCCTGGCCGAGCCGCTGAACTTTCCGATCTGGGCGACCGGTCTGTCGGAAGGGCTCGCGCCCGGCACGCAGGGTTCGGGCGCGGCCCCCGACGAGTGGATTGCGAAAGCCGCACCCAACAGCGACGAAGGCAGCGTGTTCATCCGCTTCAGCCCGCCCAACGAGTTTGGCATTGCCGATCACTGGGTCCGCCTGCCGGACGGGTCAATCGTCTACGTGCCGCTGCGCGTGGTGCGCAACGGCGCGGGCACGACCGTCTCGCTCACGCTGTTTCAGCAACCGAACATGGACGACGCACAGTTCGACGCCGATGCCGAATGGGTGCAGCGTGACCTGGTGAAGCTGAAGATGGTGCTGGAAGCCGAGTAACCGCTCAGGCCTTCTCCGCCTGCGGGGCTTGCGGCGCCGTTTGCGGACCGGACGCTCCGGCGGATGCCGGAGAGGCAGCCAGCGACGGGTCGCCATGCGCATCCGATCCCTTCACCTGGCTCACCCAGAACACGCAGAACAACCCCGCCGCCACTGCCAGCCAGCCGTTGAGGCCATAGCCTTCGATGCGGCCACCCGCGCCGCCGGACAGCAGCAGCCCGCCGACCCACGCACCTACGCCGGTACCCACCGACATCACTGCGCTGTTGGCCGACAGGAACGCGCCGCGCACCTGCGGGGCGGGCACCGTCGTCATCAGCGCTTGCATCGGCACCATGCGGCTGGAGAGGATCACCATGAAGAACGGGAAGAACAGCAGCATGCCGATGAAGGGCCAGTCAGGCAGATGCGTCATCACCAGCACCGGGATGAACGCCAGCAGTGCGGCGCCCACGAACACGCGGCGGCGGCCGTAACGGTCGGCCAGCTTACCCACGGCGCGCGAGCTGAAGAACGACGCCGCGCCGCCGGCCACATACAGCCATGACAGGTTTTCGGGCGACACGCCGTGGTTGGCCACCAGCACCGGCGAGATGAACGGAATCACCATCATGTGCGAGCCCATCATCACGAAGGTCAGCACAAAGGCCCGCAGGTGGCGCGGGTTGGTGAGCAATTGCCACAGGCCGGAGAGGATCTCGCCCAACGTCTGGCTGCGCTTGCCTGCCAGATGTTCGGCCAGCGGCGGTATGGTCTGCCGTGCGCCCAGCCAGATCAGTACCGTAAGCGCCGTCAGCAGGAAGAACGGCGCCGACCAGCCGAAGTGTGCGCCAATGGCAATGCCCACCGGCACGCCCGCCATGGCTGCCAGCGCAAACGACGACATCACTACACCAGTGGCGGCACCGCGCCGTGCGGGCGGCACCACGTCTGACAGCACGGCCATGATGATCGACCCAAGCACGCCGCCCGTGACGCCCGCAAATGCGCGGGCAAACAGCAGCATGCCGTAGCTGCCCGACAGCGCGCAGGCCAGGTTGGCCAACGTGAAGAGGCCGTAGACGGTCAGCAGCAGGCGGCGCCGGTCAAAGCGGTCGACATAGGTGGCGGCCAGCAGGCCGGAAGCACCCGAGCACAGCGAATACACCGACACGGCCGTGGCGAACGCCGCCGGACCGATGCCAAACGTATGCATGATCTGCGGACCAAGCGGCATCATCACCATGAAATCCATGATGACGGTGAACTGCGTGAGCGCGAGCAGCCAGAGCAACCGGCGCTCGCGCGAGGAATCAAGTAAAGGCATGAGGGCGAGCGAAGAAAGGGAGGAGGCGGCGCGCGCAGGCTGGAGCCGGATTCGGCCGGCTGGCACGCCGTGTTGTGTCATAAAACATATCTTAAGATAGTTGCCGCGACACAAGAAGTCAAACTTTATTCAAGCGGGATTCTCCGCCTCGTCACGGTTTCGAGGCGAGCAATGGGCTATTTCGCCCGGAGCATCCAAAGCACGTCGAGCACATGCTGGGTCGATCGCTCTACGTGACCGGCCCGGTGCGCGATGCCAAGCTCTCGCCACAAGGCGGGCCGGAGCGGCCGCATGGTGATACGTGCATCCGACAGCGCGGCCGAGGCCTCGTGCGGCAGCAGCGTTGCGCCATAACCGGCGGCGACCAAGCTCTTGATAGCGTCGTTGTAGTTGAGCTGGATGCGCGGCACGGGGTGATGACCAGCCGCCGCGAACCATTCTGTCGTCTGGCGCGAGAGTCGTGTGGTGGCGTCGTTCAGGATCAGCGGTTGTGCAGACAGCCACGCGGGCGTGATGCGTTCCGGGCTCGGCCAGTGCGCCGGCAGGAACGCCATGACTGGGTCGCGCCGCCACGGTTTGATGGCGAGGCCGGCCACCTGCGATTGCGGCAGCGCCACCAGGCCAATATCCAAGGCCCCATCGGCGAGCCCCACCAGCGTTTCCTGCGAGGTGAGCACCGCCACCTGCACGTCGATGCCGGGGTGGTCTTGCCGCAGCGCCTCCAGTGCCTGTGGCAACAGATGTGCGATGGCGCCCGTGGAAGCGCCCAGCCGCACGCGCCCGCTCAGGCCCAGCACCTGCCGCTGGATGTCGTCCAGCGCCTGTTCGGCATCGGCGAGCAGCTTGCGCGCGCGTTCCACCATCACCTCGCCAATGGCGGTGGGCTGCACCTGCCCGCGTTTGCGTGAGAGGAGTTGCGCGCCTACGCGATCTTCCAGCTCGGCGATGTGCAGGCTCACGGTGGGCGCTGCCAGATGCAGTGCCCGCGCCGCGTCGGCAAACGATCCGCGGTCGGCCACTTCCACGAGTGTGCGCAGGCGGTCCAGGCTGATTTCTCGCATGATTCAGAAAAGCTGAATGTGACGGTTGGGAAATTCAACTTTTCATATTCTAGGTCGCGCTCGAAGATGGGGGGGCGCATTCACCGCCCTCTTCTTTCTTCTATTGGAGCGCCCCGCCATGTCCACTCCCCTCGTCTTCATTGATGGCGACCAAGGCACCACTGGTCTGCAGATTCACGAGCGCCTGCGTGGCCGTGTGGAGCGGCAGGACCTGAAACTGCTCACGCTTCCCGCAGAGGCCCGCAAAGATGCGCAACGCCGGGCCGAGGCCATCAACGCCTGCGATATCGCCATCCTGTGCCTGCCCGATGCGGCTGCGCGCGAGGCGGTGGCGGCCGTCGTCAACCCGAGCGTGCGCGTGATCGACGCCAGCTCCGCGCATCGCACCACGCCGGGCTGGGTGTACGGCTTTCCGGAGATCAGCGAAGGGCAAGCCCAACGTGTTGCCACAGCGTCGCGCGTGACCAATCCCGGCTGCTACCCGACCGGCGCGATCGGGCTGCTGCGCCCGCTCGTGCAGGCGGGCCTCGTGCCGGCGGATTACCCGATCAGCATTCATGCCGTGTCCGGCTATTCGGGTGGTGGCCGGGCGGCGGTGGAAACCTACGAGGGGCCGGATGCAGCAAATGCCTTGCCGTTCCAGGTGTACGGGCTGGGTTTGGCGCACAAGCACACGCCGGAGATCCAGCTGCACGCGGGGCTCACGCAGCGGCCGATGTTCGTCCCGGCCTACGGTGCATATCGCCAGGGCATCGTGCTGACGGTGCCGCTGGAACTGCGCCTGCTCAACGCTGGCATTGATGCGGCCGCGCTGCACGCGTGTCTGGCCGACCATTACGCCGGCGCGCAGCATGTGGACGTGATGCCGCTGCAGGTGTCGTCCGCCTTGCCGCATCTGGACCCCCAGGCGCTCAACGGCACCAACGACATGCGCCTGGGTGTGTTCGCCAACCAGCACGATCAAGTCTTGCTCACGGCGGTGTTCGACAACCTTGGCAAGGGCGCCTCAGGCGCGGCGGTACAAAACCTGGACCTGATGCTGGCGCACTGATTTGCGCATGGCAGGTCCGGCGGGTAGTGGCAAATCGAATGGAAGTCATCGCCACATTTAATTGGTCGATTGTGAGCGACTTCGCTATCGTCAACGCCGCTCGTGTACGAACTGCCCGATGCTGTTTGTGCCCGGGGCCGGACCAACCCATTGCCTGAATGCAATATGTCTAAGACCACGTATTACGCGCCGCATGGCGGCCATCCGCCGCAGACGGATCTGCTGACCGATCGCGCGATGTTCACCGAGGCGTACGCGGTGATCCCCAAGGGGGTGATGCGCGACATCGTCACGAGCTGGCTGCCGTTCTGGACCAACACGCGCCTGTGGGTGATCGCCCGCCCACTCTCGGGTTTTGCCGAGACCTTCTCGCAGTACATCGTCGAAGTGAACCCGGGCGGCGGCAGCGACAAGCCCGAGCAGGACAAGAACGCCGAAGCCGTGCTGTTCATCGTTGAAGGCGAGGCCGAGCTGACGCTGCAGGGCACGAAGCACACGCTCACGCCGGGCGGCTACGCGTTCATTCCGCCGGGCGCCGACTGGACGCTGCACAACGTCAGCGATGCCGCGGTGCGCTTCCACTGGATCCGCAAGCATTACCAGGTCGTCGATGGCATTCCGCTGCCGGAAGCCTTCGTCACCAATGAACAGGACGTCGAGCCGATCCCGATGCCGGGCACCAACGGCGCGTGGGTGACGACGCGCTTTGTCGACATGAGCGACATGCGCCACGACATGCACGTAAACATCGTGACGTTTGAGCCGGGCGGCGTGATTCCGTTTGCCGAAACCCACGTGATGGAACACGGCCTGTATGTGCTCGAAGGCAAGGCTGTCTATCGCCTGAACCAGGACTGGGTCGAGGTGGAAGCCGGTGATTTCATGTGGCTGCGCGCGTTCTGCCCGCAAGCCTGTTATTCGGGTGGCCCCGGCCGCTTCCGTTATCTGCTGTACAAGGATGTGAACCGTCACATGAACCTGACCCTGAGCCCGTCGCGTTAAGCGAACCAGAGGTCGGACAAAAAAGCCCGCTGGCGGTACCGGCGGGCTTTTTTCATGACTGGTGTTTCCGGTTTTGGGGTTCCCCCTATTTGCGGGTGGCGACGATGAACAGCCGCGGGAACGGCAGCAGCACCGTGTCATCCTCGAACGCCGGATAGGCCTGGGCGATCGCATCGCGATAGCGCGATAGGAACGCGGGGCGATCGTCCTCGCTCAACGCTGCCAGGAACGGCCGCAACGCGCTGCCCTTGAACCATTCCACCACCGCGTCCGCGCCGCCTTGCAGCGGGTGCATGTACGTGGTGCGCCACACGTCGACGCGCGAGCACAACGGCGCGAGCAGCGCGTAATAGCAGCGCGCATCGAAGCGCTCCGTGCGCTCCACACCCTTGAGCTTGCCGGCCCACGGTCCCGCAGCGGCCACTTCGCGCATCAGGCGGTGCGCCGGTTCATCGAGGTTGTCCGGCATCTGCACGGCCAGGTGGCCACCCGCAGCAAGCTTGCCCACGAGCTTCGGAAACAGCGTTTCATGCGCTGGCAGCCATTGCAGCACCGCATTGGCGAGGATCAAGTCGTACGCGCCGGGCTCATCCCACGCAGCAATGTCGGCGACATCGAAGCGTACCTCGGGCAGGCGCTTGCGTGCGGCCTGAATCATGTCGGCCGAGGCGTCGGTGCCGCGAACGGCTGCGGCGGGCGCACGCGCCATCAGCGCTTCCGTCGAATTGCCCGGCCCGCAGCCAATGTCGATGGCGATATGGATGGGCGTAGGCGGCACAGCGGCCAGCAGGTCCCGGACGGGTCGCGTGCGCTCGTCTTCAAATTGCACGTACTGCTTTGCGTACCAATCGTGTGTCGTCACGACGCGCTCCTTTGTTGTTTGCCGATGCGCGGAGTGTCGGGCTTCCTGATCGATCAGTAAAATGAATTCAATTTCCGGATTGATTCACTACGCTGATGAAAATCGATACGCTGGGCGTGCAGGCATTCGTGGCGATTGCGGAGTGCGGCAGCTTTACGCAAGCCGCTGAAACGCTGCACGTGACGCAGACTGCGATCACGCAGCGCCTGCGCAAGTTGGAGGCGTTTCTGGGCGTCGCGCTGGTGGAGCGCACCACGCGCCGGACCGAGCTGACGGAAATCGGTGAACGCTTTCTGCCGCAGGCGCGGCGTCTGCTCAACGAGCTGTCCGATGCGCTCACGGAGATTCGCGAGACCGGACTGAGCCAGCGCGGCGACATCACGATCGCGTGCGTGCCGACCGTGGGCGTGCAATATCTGCCGCGCATCTTGCGCGCGTTCTCCGAGCACCGCCCGCACGATCGCGTGAAGATTCTCGACCATGCATCGGCGTCTGTGCTGCAAGCGGTGCTGCGTCGTGAGGCCGAGTTCGGCATCAGCATTGCGGGCGACCAGCATCCAGAGTTGGTGAGCGTGCCGCTGACGAGCGATCCGTATGTCCTTGTCTGCCGAGACGATCATCCGTTGGCCAAGCGCCGCCGCATCCGATGGCAAGCCTTGCAGCGCTACCCGCTCATCTTTGCCGGCGAGGTCAGCGGCAACCGCAGCCTGCTCGACGGCGCGCTCAAGGCGAGCGGCGTGACGCTGCATTCGTTCTACGAAGTGCAGCGCAGTTCAACAGCGCTCGGGCTGGTGGCGCAAGGGCTGGGCGCGGCGGTGGTGCCGCGGCTCGCGATTCAGAAGAATGCGTATCCGATGATCCGCACGGTGGAACTGGTCGAGCCGGAAGTGTCGCGCACGCTGGTGCTCGTTACGCGCAAGGCGGCGCAACTGTCGCCTGCGGCGCGTGCGCTATATGACCGGATCGTCGAGGGGGCAACGCCCTCAACGTGATGCCGGCGCAGAAGGGGCCGTGTTTCTTAGCGGCCCTCTCATGCCATGCGCAGCCATTCACGCGCGTGCGCCGTCCGTGCCGCCGGGGTAGCTCGTATCGCCGCGCCATGCGAGCACATCATGTGCGCTGGCTTGCCGATCCGCGCCTTGCGCATACGGATCGAAGCGATCGTACTTCCACGACAGATAGCCGTAAGTATCAGCCTGCCGGTCTGCACCTTGCGTGAACGGGTCCGTCTTGTCGACGGCGCCTTGTGTGTACGGATCGTACTTGGCCTGCGCGGCCGAGGCCGGCTGCGCGATGAACAGTGCGGCAGAAGCGGAAAGCGTGGCAAGCAAGGCCAGGGAAATGCGGCGGGTGTGCATGATGAACTCCTCGAGCGGTGAACGTGCCGCCGGAGGCGGCAACCCAATCGGATCGCTGGCGGAGCGTGGCCGCCTGGATCCCACAGGTTGGTCGCGGTGCGCATGCAAACCTGACACTGCATCGACGAAAAAATTGCCGCACCAGCCTGTACCTACAGATACGCAGCCCGTGCGGCAATGGATGCAGCCCTTGCGAAAAAAGCGTGGCCGCTGCTACGGCAGTTGCATCAGCCCGTGCACGCCCTGCCACCCCACATACAGCCCCACCAGGGCAATCAGCACGCCCGAGAAGTACGGCGCCTTGCGTGCGAACTCACCAAAGCCGCCCCAGCGGCGGGAGACGTGTTTCACGCTCAGCGCCGCCAGCGCGCCGGAGGCCACCAGCGTGAGCGCCAGCCCGATGCTGAAGCACAGCACCAGCGCTGCGCCCAAGGTGATCTTCTTGAGCTGCAGGCACAACAGCAGCACGGTGATCGACGCCGGGCATGGAATCAGCCCGCCGGTGAGCCCGAACACGATGATTTGGCCCGTGGTCACTTCACGGTTGGCGAAGCGGCGGCGGATGTCGTTGGCGTGCGCGCGTTCGTGGGCGTCCTGGTGTTCGGCCGACGATACATCGAGCCCGCCGTGGTCGTGGTCATGCTCGGTGAACGTGACGTCGTAGTCATGCCGATGGTGTTCGTGCCCAAGCGACAGGCGCGCCACAAATGCGTGCGGCTCGGGAATGGCTTGCTCCGATTCCAGAAAGCCGTCGCGCTGGACGAAGCGGAAGGTTTGCCGGCTGCCGTCGGGGCGCTCGGTCACGATCTGCACCTGCTCGGCCGACCATGCGGTGCCGCGTGTGCCTTCCCGCGTTAGCCGAAAGCGTGGCGGCACGCCGTCTTCGAAAATCGCCAACTGCACGACGCCATGGCCGGTGTCGATGCGCTGAACCTCGTCATGGCCATGATCGTGATCATGGTGATGATGGTCGTGGTCGTGCGCCGCGTGGGTGCTGCGCCAGGTGCGCCACATCATCCACGCTGCCACGGCCACGATCAGCACGGCAGACACCACCTGAAAATACGGCTCGGTGGTTTCTGCGTTCCAGTTGCGGCCGAAGTACAGGCCTGCCATGGCCACCGCCCACACCACCGCCGTGTGCGACACGGTGGCCGACAGCCCCAGCAAGACCGCCTGCGTGAGCGTGCCGCGGATGGCGACGATGAACGCCGCCATCATCGTCTTGGAATGCCCAGGCTCCAGGCCGTGAAGCGCACCCAGCAGGATCGCACTGGGAACGAACAGCCAAGCGTTGCCTTGCTGCAGCAGGGTGGTGAACGCGGTCATGGATGGCAGTCGATAAATTCGGGTAGGCGAAATATACTCCCCCCTAGTATAGTAATGCTACCCTCCGGCGTCATTCACACCACCTCGATACCCGATCCATGGCCCATACGATTCGCGACAAAGCCAAGCTGCTGGCGCGCGTGCGGCGTATCCAGGGGCAAGCCGCTGCGTTGGAAAAACAACTCGCCGAAGAGGGCGATTGCACGGCAATCCTGCAGCAGATTGCGGCCATTCGCGGCGCGGTCAACGGGCTGATGGCGGCGGTCATCGAAGGCCACCTGACGGATCACGTGGTGAAGGAGCCCGCCGAGGCGCAGCGCCAGGAAGATCTCGACACGGTGATGCAAGTGATCAAGTCGTACCTGAAGTAGCCCGCCGCCCTTGCGCCACGCGTGCGATGCCGATACGCTGCTCGAACGCCATCGGCCAATTCTGATTCTTCGATTCTTCGTCTTCATGTCCCGACTTCTCGCCACCCTCCTCGCCGCCGGCCATCGCGCCCGCGTGGATGACGTGTGCGTGCAGCCCGGGCCCTTCCCTCCTCCTGTCGTGTCTTGGGGCTACGACGCGATCGGCGCACAGCCGCCGCCGCCTCCGCCCGCTCTCGGCTGATTCTCAGCCGCTTCGTTTCCGGTTGACCTGAACTGGGCTCGGGCACACGCCCGAGGCAGGCGCTCGCCTGCGCGCCGGAACCCGACATCTCTTTTCGACAGGTGAGTGGTATGCGTTCCATGCAAGCCGCGCTAGCAGGGTCCGGCGCGACGGTTCTATTCGTGCTGCTGTGGAGCAACGGCGCAATCTTTGCGGAGATCGGGGTGCAGCATGTCCCGGCGTTCGCGTTTCTGGTTGGGCGCTTTGCGCTCGCGTCTTTGGTGCTGGCGGGGCTTGGCCTCCGGCGGGGGCGGTGGTGGCCGGCGCCGGGGTCACGCCTGAAGGTGGCGGTCACCGGTGCGTTGCTGACCGGCGGCTATTCGATCTGTTATCTGCTCGCGCTGGACCGCGGCCTCACGCCCGGGCTGCTGGCCACAGTGCTCGGCGTGCAGCCGCTGCTCACGCTGCTGGCGACCGAGCGCACGTGGTCTGCTCGCCGGATGGCGGGGCTGATGCTCGCGCTGGGCGGCCTATCGCTCGTGGTAGGCGGGGCCGATGCGCAGCAGGTGCCGCTGGCCGGTCTCGGCTATGCGCTGGCCGCCCTCCTTAGCATGACGGTTGGCGCCATCGGCCAGAAGAGGCTGAACCAGTCGCCCATCGATACGCTGCCGCTGCAGAACGCAGTGAGCCTCGTGCTGTGCGTGGGGTTTGCCATCGCGCAGCCCGCGCAATCACTAACATTCACGCCCAGCCTGCCGGGCATCGCGGCCTTGTTGTGGATGGGCGTGGTGATGTCGGTGGGGGCGCAGTTGCTGTTCTACCGGCTCATGCAGCGCGGCAATCTCGTCAACGTGACAAGCCTGTTCTACCTCGTGCCGGTGGTCACGGCGCTGCTGGATGATCTTGTGCTGGGGCATCGCCTTGCGCCCGTTGCAATGGCGGGAATGGCCATGATTCTGCTGGGGTTGGCGGTGGTGCTTCGGGCGCGGCGGTAGATCGGTGTGCGGTTGCCACTAGGCGGTCGGCAACCGCACCGTCACCCGCAACCCGCTGACACCACCATCGGCCTCGCCCAGTTCGACCTCTCCGCCGAGTCGTCGCACCACGGTGCCCACGATCGACAACCCAAGCCCCGAGCCGGTCGCCTCGTTGCCGAGCACACGGTAGAACGGGTCAAACACGCGCGCGTGCTCGTCGGTGGGGATGCCGGGGCCGGTGTCCTGCACGGCAATCGACACAACGCGCGCGTCATTGGCCACCGACAGGTCGATGCGTCCGCCTTCCGGCGTGTAGCGGATGGCGTTGTCCACGAGGTTGCGTACCACGACGAAGAGATCGAGTTCGTTGGCATGTACGTGCGCATCGGCTTCAGAGGTGACGCCCACGTCGAGCTGCTTGGCGTCGGCCAGCGGCATGAGGTCTTCGAGCACGCTGCGGAACACGCGCTGGACGGAGACGGTGGCCGTCGGCACGCCAGTGGCCTCTTGCGCGCGTGCCAGGGCCAGCAGTTGTTCGAGCAGCCCGCGGCTACGTTCGATGCCCTGGCGCAGTGTGCCGAGCCGCTCCTGCGCATCGGGCGACATGGCGGCTTGGCCGAGCCGTTCGGCCTGCAGCGACAGTGCGGACAGCGGCGTGCGCAACTCGTGCGCGGCATCGGCGACAAAGCGGTGCTGTGCATCCATTGACTGTTGCACGCGCGCAAGCAGTCGGTTGATGGCCACCACAAACGGGCGCACCTCATCGGGCACCGCTTCGGGCGCAATCGCGTGCAGTTGCCGCTCGTCACGTTGGTCCACCTCATGCGCGAGCCGCTTGATGGGCGCGAACATCTTGCGCAGCACGTGGGCTACGGCCAGCAGCAGGATCGGCACGAGGATCAGGAACGGCATCAACGTGCGCAGAGCGCTGTCGCGGGCGGTTTCGTCGCGCACCGCGGTCTCCTGCGCCACGGCGATACGCTGGCCGTTGGCGAGTGTGCGGACCCACACGCGGTAGTCGCGCTTGCCCAGGCGTGCGGTCTGCATGCCGTCTGCCAGCACGGGCAAGTTGGCCGCGGGCGCAACGCCGGCCGGCGGCAACACCTGGACGATCACGCGGGCTTCCTTGTCCGAGACCTTGGGCGCATCGGCCGGGTTGCCGGGGGCCGGCAGATGCGCGGGGTCGAACATCGCCCCCACCTGGCGCAAGACGTCGTCCTGCAATTCATACGCTTCACGAAAAGCCGAGGCAAAGGCAAAGCCGCCGGCCAGCACGGCCACCGCCACGATGATCACCGACAGCCACACCGACAGCCGCCGCTGCACGGATGCTGCCGTGGACGCGGTCGCTGTCATTGCGCCTTGGGCACCATCCATCCCACTCCCCTGACGTTCTTGATGGCCTGCGGGCCGAGTTTCTTGCGCAGTGCGTGGATAAGGAATTCGACCGCGTTGCTCGCCACCTCATGGCCCCAGCCGTAGATGCGCTCTTCCAGCTCCGTGCGCGAGAGGATGGCGCCAGGCCGCAGCATGAGCGCCTGCAGCAACGCGAACTCGCGCGCGGACAGGCGGATCGGCTCGGCATCGCCCATACGCGCTTCGTGTGCGGCGGGGTCGAGCGTGAGCACGCCATTGGTGAGCACGGGGCTCGCTGCTCCGCCCTTGCGTCGCAGGACGGCGCGCATGCGGGCGAGCAGCTCAACCATCTCGAAGGGCTTGAGGATGTAGTCATCCGCGCCACCGTCGAGGCCGCGCACGCGCTCATCCACCGCATCGCGCGCGGTCAGGATCAGCACAGGCACAGCGTTGTCGCGGGCGCGCAGGCTGCCGAGCACCGCGTGGCCGTCCTTTCCTGGCAGGCCGAGATCGAGCAGCAGCAGGTCGTAGTGTTGATGCGCGGCCACGTCCAGCGCCGTCTGGCCGTTGCGTACCCAGTCCACCGCATAGGCGGCGTCTTGCAGCGCGGCTTGCACGGCCGCGCCAATCATCGGGTCGTCTTCAACGAGGAGCACTCGCATGCAGTGTCTGGTGAACGGTCAGGCAGATTGCAGCGCGCCACGCCGCGCCTGCCAACTCGTAATGGCAATCGTGATGAGAAGGATCGCCAGGAGCACGGCCGATGCGCCCGCCGTGCCGAGGTTCAGCCCGCCCGCGCTGACGGGTTTGGTCAGCAAATCGCCGCCCGTGGCGCCCAGGGGCCGGGTCAGCACAAAGGCCATCCAGAACAGCGCCACGCGCGAAATGCCGGTCAGATAATACGCCGCCGCAATCAGCGCAATCGCCCCCGCAATGAGCAGCGCACCGCCCGCAAAACCCAGCCCTGACGAATCGGCCAGGAAGTCGCCCAGCGCCGTGCCCAGCGTGTTGGACACGAGGATGGCGCACCAGTACAGCAATTCCTGCCCGCTGCTGCGTACATGCGTGACCGACAACGATTTCTGCGTCACCTTCCAGTAGATGAGCACTGCGCACAGCAGGCTGGCGAGGATGGCGGCGCCGGTGGCATAGCCCAGGCCCAACGTGCGGTCCATGAAATCCGACAGCGTGGTGCCCGCCGTGCTGGTGGCAAGGATCACCGCCCAGTACAGCAGCGGGTGATACGTCTTGCTCCGCAGTTGCGCACCCAGCGTGACGAGAAAGACGCCGATCAGCAGCACCGAGCTGGCGGCGTAGCCGATCTTGAGCGTCATCGAGAGCAGATCGCCCGCGGTTTCCCCCAGCGTGGTGGCGCTGATCTTCATGATCCAGAACGCCAGGGTGATTTCGGGCAATTTGCTGCGCGAGGCGGCGGGCTCGCGCGTATGCGTATGTGTGGAGAGGGTCATGCGGATTCTCCAGAGAGGTGGAGGGAGATTCCGCACCAGTCTGCCGAGGCAGACTTAGAGGACCCATAGCCGCCCGGTGGCCGATGCCTTACTGCGCCAGCCGCCGCAACTTCCATTCCCCGCTTGGCTGCTTGCACAGCCATGCCGTCCACTGTTCCTTGCTGCTGCCGCGTGCCAGCTCGCTCTGCAAACGGCGGCACGATTGCCCTGCGTCGGTCTTGGATTCCAGCGGCGTGATGGTCGCGTCAATGGCGGGTTGCCTGCCTTTGGCGGGTGATGTCCATTGCGCAGGCGTGTTGTCTGCGGTGCTCTTCAGCACATCGCCGATGGCCTTGGTGAACGACTTCAACTCCGTCGGGCTCATCGAGCCGATGATGGTGCTGGCCAGCACGTTACGGAAATAGGCGAAGGAAGGCGTGGCGGCAGCAAACAGCGCAGCACCCGTGAAGGCGAGTGCAAGACGGCGGCGATGCGACATGGGTCCCCCAGGATGTGACGAAAAAGATTCTTCATCCTAGACCATGCCGCATCGGCCTGTGGCGGCAATGCGCGCTCAGCCGCCGAGCTTGTCGAGCAGGCTGTACCACGCCACGCCCGCCGCAATGTAGAAGCGCTGCAACCCATGCAGCGGGATTGGCGTGATGGGCGACACGGGATACGGAAACGCCTCTCCACTGCCCGCAAGCCGCGCGGCGATGTGCTGGCCAAGACTGGTGCACAGCGCGATGCCGCGCCCGTTGCAGCCCAACGCCATCGTGACGCCAGGCGCGGGCTCGTGGATGTGCGGCATGAAATCGCGCGTGATGGCGATGCGGCCCGCCCAGCGGTACTCGTATTCCAGAGGGCCGAGTTGTGGAAAGAGCAGCTCCAGTGAGCGTTCGAGGTGTGCGAAATCCTGCGCGTTGCGCGGCTCGGAAAAGAAGCCGCGTCCACCCATCAGCAGGCGCCCGGCTGCATCTTTGCGGAAATACAGCAGCAGCCGTTGCGATGTGGAAGCCGTTTCGCCGCGCGCCAGGATGGCTTGTGCATCCGCCGTCTTGAGCGGCTTGGTCGCAACGATGAAGCTGTTGGCAGAAAGCACCGTCTGTGCCAGGCCGGGCCACAGCGGGCCGGTGTAGCCGTTCGTGGCGATTACCACGCGCTGTGCACGCACCACGGCGCCGGTGCTGGTGGCAGCGATCCACTCCGCGCCCTGCCGCTCCAGCGCGGTCACGGCGGTCTGCCCGTGCACGGCGGCGCCGGCTTGCTGTGCGGTGCGCACCAAACCGCGCGCATACGCCATCGGCTGAATGCCGCCCGCGCGGCCGTCGAGCCATGCGCCTGCAAATGCCTCGGTGCCGACCCGGCGCGCGACGGCGGCGCGGTCCAGCATTTCCACCGGCACGCCGCGCTTTTCCCACTGCCTTGCGCGCGCATGCAGCGCCGGCACGGCCTTGTCCGAATAGGAAAGCTGCAGCCAACCCGCACGCACGGGCTGGCAGTCGATGCGGTGCCGGTCGATCAGATCGAACACCAGATCGGCGGAGCGCGAGACGGCGTCGATCAACGGTTCGGCACGCGCCGCGCCGAACAGGCTCACCAATTCATCGGGGTCATGCTTGAGCGTCGGGTTGACCTGCCCGCCGTTGCGCCCGGAGGCACCCCAGCCCGGATCGTTGGCCTCCAGCACCGTGACCTGCGTGCCGCGCTCGGCCAGATGCAGCGCGGTAGAAAGCCCCGTGTATCCACCGCCGATGACGAGCACATCGGTGGTGATCGATTCCATCAACGCAGGCGTGGGCGGCGCAGCCGGCGCCGTGGCGGCCCACAGCGACGGCGGCAGCGGCTCGCCGTTTGCAGCCATGTCGAGTTGCTGCTGCGTCATGGCACGAGGTCTCCGGCTGGAGCATCGGCGGGTTTGTGCAGCACGCGGCGCAGAAAGTCCTGCGTGCGCGGCTGACGCGGGGCGCCCAGGACCTGCGCGGCTGGGCCTTCCTCGACGATGGTGCCGCTGTGCAAAAAGCACACGCGGTCCGCCACCTCGCGCGCAAAACCCATCTCGTGCGTCACGACGATCATCGTCATGCCTTCGCGGGCCAGGGCGCGCATCACCTCCAGCACATCGCCGACAAGTTCGGGGTCGAGCGCAGATGTGGGCTCGTCAAACAGCATCGCCTCGGGCTCCATCGCCAGCGCGCGCGCAATCGCCACGCGCTGCTGCTGGCCGCCGGAGAGCTGCGCCGGATACGCCTGCGCCTTGGCGGCGAGGCCCACCTTCTCCAGCAGCGCCATCGCCTTGGCGCGCGCGGCTTCGGGGCGTTCGCCCTTGACGTAGACGGGACCTTCCATCACGTTTTCCAGCACGCTGCGATGCGGGAACAGATTGAAACGCTGGAACACCATGCCCATGCGGCTGCGCAGCGTGTGGATGGTTTTGCTGTGTTGATCGACGCGTTCGCCAAAGGCCCGGATCTCGCCGCCGTCGTACGACTCCAGCCCGTTGATGCAGCGCAGGACGGTCGACTTGCCCGACCCAGACGGGCCGATCAGGCAGACGACCTCGCCCTTGTCCACATGCAGGCTCACGCCGCGCAGCACGTGGTGCTCGCCAAAGTGTTTCTGCAGATCGCGGATCTCGATCATGCTCATCGTTTGGCCCTCCCTGCGCCCAGGCGATGTTCAAGCTTGCGCAGGCCGAACACCAGCGGCAGGCTCATCACCAGATACAGAAGCGCCACCAGCGTGTAGACCGTCATGTTCTGGAACGTGGACGAGGCGATGAGCTGCCCCGCACGCGTCATTTCCGCCACCGTGATGGTGGACACCAGCGAAGAATCCTTGAGCATCATCACCAGCGTGTTGCCGTACGGCGGCAGCGCAATGCGAAACGCCTGCGGCAGGATCACGCGCCGCATGATGAGCGTGCCGCGCATGCCCATTGCTTGCGCCGCTTCACGCTGGCCGGGGTCGACCGCTTCGATGCCGGCGCGGAAGTTCTCGGCCTGATACGCCGAATACGCAATGCCCAGCCCGATCACGCCCGCCTGGAACGCCGTGAGCTGAATGCCGATGTCCGGCAGCACGAAGTAGATGTAGAAGAGCTGCACGATGATCGGCAGCCCGCGAATGATGTTGACGATGGTCGCCCCGGCCGTAGACACGGCCTTGACGGGCGACAGACGCATCAGCGCGAGCCCCAGGCCGATCACGCTGCTGAGCAGGAACGACAGCACGGTCACCTCAACCGTGACCACCGCCCCTTTCAGCAGGATCGGCAGGAAGTCCTGCGCGTTCTCAAGAAACGTTGCAACACTCATGGCGCATCACCGATTCGGAATCAGATGCCCCACTTCTTCACGATGGCATCCAGCGTGCCGTCTGCCTTGATCTTGGCGATGGCCTTGTTGAGGCGGTTGAGCGTTTCGGTATCGCCCTTGCGCACCACCAGGCACACATCGCCCACGTTGGCGGGTTTGTAGCCGGCAGCAAGCTTCACGCCCTGGAAGGCGTTCTGACGAATCTGGTACGCGATGATCGGCTGGTCGCCCAGGCCGGCCTTGATGCGGCCCAGCGCCAGGTCGCGCGTCATGTCGGCCACCGAGTCGTAGCTGCGCACTTCCTTGAAGATGCCCTTCTTGTTGAGCATGTCGAGGAACACCGTGCCGACCTGCGCGCCCACGACCTCGCCTTTCAGGTCATCGAGCGTGGCGTAGTTCTTGGCGTCGTCAGCCTTGACGATCAGGCCTTCGCCGTACGAGTAGACCGGGTCGGAGAAATCCACCACCTGCGCACGCGCCGGCGTCTTGAGCATCGCCGCCGAGATGATGTCGATCTTGTTGGATGTGAGCGACGGAATGAGCGCCGAGAACACCGTCTGCTGCACGTTCACGTTGAAGCCGCCCGCCTTGCCCACGGCCGTGACGGTGTCGACCATCATCCCCTGGATGGAATTCGTCTTCACGTCCAGAAACGTGAACGGCACGCCCGTGGCTGTGGCGCCGACGTTGTAGGTGGCCGGCGCGCCCTGCGCCCAGGCAAACGATGCGGTGCCGAGCATGCACAACGCCAGTGCAGCGCGACGGAAGGTGGTGACAACAGACATGGCAATCCTCCAGGCAACGGAAAAAAGACGCACCCCGAACGCGCATGCACGGGGAATGGCTCAACGTAATGCAATGCTTGTGCCAATATTCGAATGTATCGAATCGATTAATAACTATGGAAAACCACTAATCGACGTATACGAATCGATATGCGATTCTTTGACCATTGATTTGCCACTGAGCCGCCACTTGTCATGACCGACGCTGAATCTGCCGACGCCCCCGACCTGCTGTTCAACCAGTCGTTGGAAAAAGGGCTGGCCGTGCTGGGCGCCTTCAACGCGCAGCGCCGCACCATGACGATTGCCGACGTGGCCGCTGCGGCCGGCATCAACAAAAGCTCCGCGCAGCGCATGGTCTACACGCTCGAGCAGCTTGGTTACCTGCGCAAGCATCCGCAGACACGCCGCTACCAGCTCACCCCGGCGGTCATGAAGATCGGCTTCAACTACTTGGCCGCCGACACGCTCATCGACGTGGCCAATCCGTTCCTGGCCGAACTCACCAAGATGACCACCGAAACCTCGTGCCTGACCGAGCCTGATCAGGACGAGATGGTGTACGTCGCCCGCTTTGTGAGTGCGCACTTTGTGCCGGTGCATATGCCCATTGGCAGCCGTATCCCGATGTATTGCACCGCGTCGGGCCGGGCCTACCTGAGCGCCCTGCCGATGCCCGAAGCGCAAGCCATCGTCGAGGCGTCGCAGCGCGTGGCACACACCATGCACACGCGCACCGACGTGGCCGACATCATGGAAACGCTGCGCCTGGCGCGCCAGCGCGGCTACGCCACCAACTGCGAAGAACTGTTCCTCGGCGATATGACCATCGCCGCGCCCGTCGTCAGCAGCAACGGGCGACCGCTGGGGGCAATCCACCTTGTTGCGCCCACCGGGCGGTGGACGGCGGAAGAGATGGAAACGAAGCTGGGCCCCGCGCTGCTGCAATGCGCGCGGGCGATCAGCACGTCGGTGCGGGCGCTGGGATAGCGCGGCGCGCGGCGGAGTTGAGCAGCGCGCCGCCCGCCACCTTCAAGCCTTGGGCGCCTTCACCAGCAGCACCGGGCATTCGGCATGCGCGAGCACCCGCCCTGCCACCGAGCCCATCAGCGCCTCGACGAACACGCCGCGCCCGTGCGAGCCCATGACGATGGCCGCGGCTCCTGCATTTTGTGCGTGCTGCACGATGCGCTCCGGCGGAAAGCCCACCAGTGCGTGCCGCTCGAACGGCACGCCAGCCGCACCCAGGATCGCGCAGACCGATGCCATGGCGCCGGTGCTTTCCTCCGCGTACCAAGCGTCGACCTCTGCCTTGCCGACGAGCGACTTGATGTCGCCCGAGAGATCCGGCATGCAGTGCACGACGTGCACCGTCACATCGCTGCCGAAGAGGGTCTTATCGGCAATGCAGCGCGCTGCCGCATCGGAATAGGCCGATCCGTCCGTTGCCAGTACCAGGGTCTTCATGTGGCCTCCTTGCCATGTCTGCGGCCGCGCAGCGTGCGCGGCCGGCGTCTGCTTCCAACGTAAGCGCTGCTGAAAGCCACGCGTTGATACGAGTCAACGGAAGCGCTGTGGTGCGGTCACCCGGTCAGCGTTTGCACAGGAAGGCAGGCAGAATGCGCAGGTTGACCCAGATTTCGCGCCCCACATGACGACCACGCCCTCCCTTTCCGATTACCCGCTGCACTCGACCGACAAGCTCCGCTACGGCGACACCGACCGCCAGGGCCACATCAACAACGCCGTCTTCGCCACATACCTGGAAACCGGCCGCGTAGAGATGCTGTTCTCCCCCGACAATCCGCTGGCCGCGCCCGGCTGCGAGTTCGTCATCGCGCAGCTTGTGCTCGACTTCCGCAGCGAGATTCTCTGGCCCGGCTCCGTGCAGATCGGCACGCGCGTGGCAAGCGTCGGGCGCAGCTCGGTCAAGCTGGAGCAGGCCATCTTCCAGAACGGCCGCTGCGCCGCCACGTCGCAATCGGTGATCGTGCAGATCGACGTTGCCACGCGCCAATCGAGCCCCATTACCGACAGCGCCCGCCAACGCCTTGCCGCGCTCACCGCCGCCCCTGCCGGCGCAGAAGCGGAGTGATGCGCGCTGTACGCAAACGTCCGCCCGCAGAAAATTTTTAACTTTGATTGCACTTCCACCGCTTGCCGGTGGGAAGATGGCTCTCCCGTTCAATCACGCGGAGGTGACCATGGGACTGTTGGATGAAGTGGGCAAGATCGCCGGCGCCGTCGCCGCCGTTGAAGCCGCCGAGAAAGTCGATCCGGATGCCGGCCTGCTGACCAAGGCAGTTGCCGCAGTCGCCGGTTTCAAGGGCGCGGGCGCGCTGGAAGAGATGATCGAGAAGAAGGACGAAGCCAAGGCCGAAGGCGCCGAGGCACCTCCTGAAGATGGGGCTGCGCCGCAGGCCTGATTGGCTTGCAGGCTCAAAAGGATTTGGGGGACCCCGGCGGTTGGCGGGGTTTTTGTTTTTTGGTGCCGTGCGTTCGAGGCGAGTCCTTGCCGCCATATGGGCACATATAATCCCCACCGTCACCGCACCAACGGTGACTGGGTTTAGCAGCCCACCCCTTTTTCCCAGACGGACAGCCGCCTCCGCGCGGCATTTTTGTGTCCGGTGCTTGTGCACGCCTATGTGTTTTATGGCGGGCCGGGCGGTGAGACCTTCGGGTCTGCCGGTAGCTGGGATAGGGCCGGTCTGCTAACGCCGTCGTCAGGCCCGCCACCCTCGTTTAGCAGCGAGCGGCGAGCCTCCATCAACCTATCCCCGGAGGCCACATGGCTACCGCACTCAGCGGGCATCGCCCCGCGTCTTACCCTTCCCCTCCACCTTGGCGCTGCAGGCTTCCCACACAACCGGGAGGTGCCGCATGTCGCTGACCAAAAACCGCCTCTATTTGGATGGCGCGGTGTCAGCACGCGCGTTTCTGTGCCGCACGCACAGCGTCATGCGCGACCCTGGCCATTGCCGGCCCGGCAGGCTGCGCGAGCAGCTCACGTACTTTTCGGAACACGCGTATCCGCCGGCATTCGTGAAAGGCTTTATCGATGCCATCGACGCGTATCTGTCGATGTCGCTCGGGGGGAGCGACGTGGATCCGCACACGTGGGAGGTGTTGGCCGCCATTGAGCGCCGGCGGGTTTCCGCCGCATAAGAACAGTTGGACCCATCCCCGAGACGGGCGGGGATGCCGGCACCACGCTGCAACGCCGTGGAATGCGCTGTGGCATGCTGGGCCCTCACATTTGAGCCGGATACAGCGGGAGCCATCTTGAAGCTCGATCACATTGCCTTCGTCGCGCAAACACTTGAGCAGGCGCAGGCCTATGCCGCGCAGCGGTTTGGCGTGGCGCTGCCCGCAGGCGGCAAGCATCCCTTGATGGGCACGCACAACCTCGTCACGCGGATTGCGCCCGGCGTCTTTCTGGAGTTCATCGCCATCGACCCAGAGGCTGCGCCGCCCAACAGGACGCGCTGGTTTGCGCTGGACCGCCTGACGCGGGAAGGCTCATTGGAAGCGGCGCCCCGGTTGTTCGGCTGGGTCGCGAGCGTTCCTGATCTGGCGCGCAACGCGAGCGAATCACCGCAGCACGAATTGCTTGAAGTGACGCGTGGCGATTTGCGATGGCACTTCTTTCACCGCAGCGACGGTGAAGCGGAGGCGGGCGGATGCTGGCCTGCACTCATCGACTGGGCAGGCGGCCAAAGCCCGGTCGACCGGATGCAGGACGTGGGGCTGCGCCTGAACCAATTCCAAATCGCACATCCAGAGATGCAGGCCATCCGCGCAAAGCTTCAGGGGCTGGGGTGGGATGCTTCCGAACCGGAGAACCGATCTGTCAAATTGACCGATGCGGCGCGGCCGGGATTGACGCTCGTGCTCGATACGCCGAAAGGGCGGGTGCAGATCGAAGGCGGCGGCCTGTAACCGCCAGCCATGGGTCAGGCGGCGCGCCGCTCCGCCACACGCTGCCGCGTAGAGAACCCGTCGCGCACGCACTGCGCCAATGCCAGCGCCGCCGCACTCGCGCCTTGCGCAGGCAGCAGCAGGCTGATCGCAAACATCGGCAGTTCCGGCAGGCCGGCTTCGGGGCCGAGGATGTCGAGGTCCGCCGGCACCGTCGGCGTCAGCCATGCCGTGACGGCAAGCCCGGTGCGCACCGTGGCGGTGGTCGCTTCAATGTTGCCGCTCTCGAACACCGTGCGCCATTCAATGCCCTGCTCGCCGAGCGCCTTGAGCACACGGGCGCGGAAGGCGCAGCTCTCGTCCACCATCGATAGCGGCAGCGGTCGTTTCGCATGCACGTTGCCGCCGCGGGGGCCGACCCACACAAGACGCTCCACGCACAGGCATTCGCCCGTGGCCTCATCCACCGGCGCTTCGACCACGGCGACGTCCAGCTCACCGCGCGCAATGCTCTCCGCCAGCTCGGGCGACGTCCCGCACACGATGGTCAATTCCACCGACGGCCACGCTTCGGTAAACGCTTTGAAGATCGGCGGGAAAACGGTGCCGACCAAGTCATAAGGCACGCCCAGGCGCACCGGGCCCTGCAGCGGACGCGCGGCCATGTCGGCCCAGATTTCGTCGTTGAGGGCGAGCAGGCGTTTGGCGCGACCTAGGAACCGTTCGCCCGCGTGGGTGAGTTCCAGCCGCCGGCCGTCGCGCTCGAACAGGCGGCATTCGAAGGCATCTTCGAGCCGCTTGATCTGCTGGCTGATGGCGCCCTGCGTGAGGTGCAGCGCGTTGGCGGCCACCGTCATGCTGGCGTTTTCCGCCACGGCAATGAAGGTGCGGACGAGGGTGATGTCGAGGTTCTTGGCCATCGAGGCATTCTAGATGCTAATGGATTGCATCAAAAACCTTCGATTTGCTAATGGTTTTGCGCGCTCTACAGTGGGCCATCCGCCATCAACCGAGGAGTGCCGCCCATGGCCGTCGAAGCGTTTTCCTCCATCGCGCCGCTGGTGTTGTTTGCCGTGGTGTCTACGGTGTCGCCGGGCGGGGCCACGACGCTGGCGACAGCCTCGGGGTCGCAATTTGGGTTTCGGCGCTCGATTCCGCTCATGGTGGGCATAGCCGTCGGGCTGGCTTCGTTGGCAGCGGGTGCGGCAGCGGGCTTGGCCGGGTTGCTGATGGCTGCGCCGGGGCTGCTGCTGGTGATGAAGGCGGCGGGTTCAGCCTATCTGCTGTGGCTGGCGTGGAAGGTAGCGCGTAGCGGTCCGCCCAATCTCAATGCCGCCGCCACGGTGCCGACCACGCTGCTGGGCGGTGCCTGCCTGCTGTGGCTGAACCCCAAGGGCTGGGCGATGGCGTTGGGTGCGGCGGCTTCGTTCGCAATGCTGGCGAGCGGCCCGCTGCAACTGGCGGCGCTGCTGGGCGCGACATTTGGGTTGGCTGCGCTGGCGTCGCTGTCGCTGTGGTGCGCGGCCGGGATCGTGCTGGCGCGGCTGTTGAAGACGCCGCGCCAGTGGCGTGTGCTCAATGCGGTGCTGGGCGTGCTCCTGGCCGTCTCGATCATGCCGATGTGGCAGCCGTGATTGGGTGGTGATTGGGTGCCGGTCGATCAGCGCACCAAGAGCTTCATCATCGTCTCGAACGTCTTGCCGTACGGCGCACGGAACAGGCCCAGACCGTTGATGGCCGATTGCCGGAACACCGGCTTCATCTTCGAGAACCGCTCGAACCCGTGGATGCCGTGGTACGCGCCCATGCCACTGGCGCCCACGCCGCCAAAGGGCAGGTCGTCTTGCGCTACGTGCAGTAGCGTCTCGTTGATGCACACGCCGCCGGCAATCGTGCCGGACATAACGCGGTCGACCGTGGCGCCGTTGCGCTCGAACAGGTACAGCGCCAGCGGCCGTGGCCGGGCGTTGATGTAGTCCAGCGCTTCGTCCAGCGTGCGATACGGCACCAGCGGCAGCAGCGGGCCGAAGATTTCTTCCTGCATCACGCGCATTGCCTCGGTGCCGCCCGTGATGAGCGCAGGCGGGAACTGGCGCGTGCCTGCGTCGGACACGGCGTTGGTCAGCGGCAGCACCTGCGCGCCCTGCTCGCGCGCCTCGTCGGCCAAGCCGGCCATGCGCTGGAAGTGGCGTGGGCTGATGAGCGTCGTGTAGTCGCGGTTACGCGCCATGTCGGGGTACATCTTGCCGACCAGCTTGCGCGCCGCATTGATGAAGCGCTGCTCGGTGCCGGCGGGCAGCAATACGTAGTCGGGCGCCACGCAGGTCTGCCCTGCATTGAGCAGCTTGCCGACCAGCGTGCGCTCCACCGCGCGGTCGAAATCCGCATCCGGCCCGATGATCGTGGGCGATTTGCCGCCCAGCTCCAGCGTGACCGGCGTGAGGTTGTCGGCCGCGGCGCGCATGACGTGGTGGCCGACGTTGGTGGAGCCGGTGAACAACAAGTGATCGAACGGCAGCCGCGAGAACGCCTCGGCCACTGCCGCATCGCCATTGATGACGCGCACTTCATCGGCGGCAAAGTTGCGCTCGACCAGGTCGGCAAACAGGGCGGAAAAGCGCGGCGTGTATTCCGACAGCTTGACCATTGCGCGGTTGCCTGCCGCCAGCGCAGACACCAGCGGCCCGATGGTCAGATAGATCGGGTAATTCCAGGGCACGACGATGCCCGCCACGCCCAGCGGTTGCGGAATCAGCCGCGTGCTGGCGGGCCGGAACCACAGGCTCACGCCCCGGCGCTGCACGCGCATCCAGCGCTTGCCGTGCGACAGCGCGTGCTTGATGCCGTCCACGCTCGGGAAGATCTCCAGTAGGTCAGTCTCTTGCCGCGAGCGGTTGCCGAAGTCTGCGCTGACGGCCTGGGCGATGGCGTCGCGGTTGTCCATGACGAGGCGCTTGAGGCGCATCAGGCGGTCTCGGCGCACAGGCCAGGCAGGCAGCATGTCGGCCTGATGGGCAGCGCGCATGGCCTCAAAGGTCTGCTGCATGCGAAGCAGGTGCGGAGCAGGCAGATCGGCAGGTTGCATGGGGGGCTCCTGGCAAGGTTGGCGGATCGGCGCAATTGCAAAGCAGTATGGTCGCCAGCCGCCCTTGCGACGGCCTGATACGGCCTCGCCGTGTGCGGCATGCCCGGCCTGCGTGGGCGCACGCAACCGTATGTCAGCGTGGAATTGCTGCGCCGCAATATTCCGCCGTTGGCGTCGGCTTAAGGTTTTGGGGGCTGCCTCCCGTCGCCTTGTTGCATGACATCGAACGATGCCTCTAATGCGGGTAAGCCCGGTCGTTTGAAACAACCCGGCACGCCTAGGATGTGAGTTCGTGACCGGCAATAAGCCGGCGGCGTCGCTCGCCCATTAGAAAACCATCCGGAGACACCCATGGCCACCGAATCGCAGACATCCGCGCTCACTTTTGACTACGTCATCGTCGGCGCAGGCTCAGCCGGTTGCGCGCTGGCCAGTCGGCTGACCGAAGACCCGGACGTGACCGTCGCGCTGCTGGAAGCTGGGCCGCACGATCATCATCTTTCCGTCTGGGTGCCAGCCGGATGCGCGGCGTCGCTGCCGTTCAAAAACAAACGCAACTATGGGTTCCAGACCGTGCCGCAAG